>NZ_JBEXPT010000001.1:0-104780 GCF_040612195.1 Streptomyces sp. NPDC006450
ATGTCCACGATGGTGTCGCGCGGAACGGTGGTGATCGAGGCGTTCTTCCGGTCCGTCTCCCGCGGAGCTCGCCCAGTCCCCCGTGAACCCGGCGGGCCTGGGTGGCAGCGGCGGCACGGGGCGGCGCCGCGGCCAGAACGGCGACGGCAGCGGTGACGGCAGCGGCCGCGACTCCGGTGGCGGCAACGACCGTCCGGGCGGTCCCGGGCGGCCCGTGCCCCCGCAGGGGACCGCCATGCCCGCGCTCCCGCCCGCGGCGGTGGCTCCCGTGCCGGTGCCGCCGTTCCCGGGACTCCCCGTTCCGCTGACGGAGCACCCCGCCGGGCGGCGGCGCGCCCTGGGGGCGGCCGGTCCGGCGCAGCCGGGCGGCCCCGTGCCGGCGACCGGGCTCGGGCCGACGCCCACGCCCATGCCCGCTCCGATGTCCGCGCCTCCCTCCTCCCCGGCTCCCGCTTCCGTACGGCCCATCGCCCCCGAGGGCGGCTTCGCGCTGCCCGCCGGACCGACGCCGGCTCCGCGGCCGCCGCAGGCCCCCTCCGGGGTCGACGCCGACGCCGCGGGCGGGCGGCGCGGGCGCCGGGTGCTGAGCGCGCCCGGCACCGACTCCGAGGGCGCCGAAGCCCCCGGCGGGCGGGTGGACGCGGGCGCGCAGGGCCCCGTAGCCCCCGAGACGCATCCCACCGGGCGGCGGCGTGCGCAGCCCGCCACCCCGGCCTGGCCGGTTCCGGCGGCCCGTACCGCCCCCGAGGACTCGGACGGCGCCGGGCAGATCGCCGTACCCGGAGCCCGGCAGCCGCAGGACACGTCCGCAGAGAGCGCCGGGGCGCCGATCAGCGTCCGCGCGCTGGGCAGCCTCGGACAGGGCGGCGGATCCGGCGACACGAACGGTTCCGGCCGGCGCCGCCGGCTCGCGGAGCCCGCGCCCGAGGGCCGTGCCTTCGCCATAGGAGCACCCGAGGCGGGCTCCGCCGAGGGCCCCGAGCCGTTGGACGGGCCCGGTGGCGCCGTCGAGGTGGTCAACCGGACCGTGCCCCGTCCCGTGGACGACGAGCTGCCGCCCGAGCCGCTGGACAACCCGCGCCGGCTCCTGGTCTGGCCGGCTCCGGACGCGCAGACGCAGGCCGCACTGAGCGACCGCGGCTACCGCCCGGTGATCGTGCACTCCCGCGAGGAGGTCGACGCGCAGATCGCGGCGTTCCCCGCCGCGCTGTTCGTGGACCCTCTGACCGGACCGATCACCCGGACCGCCCTGCAGTCGCTGCGCCAGGCCGCGGTGGCCGCCGAGGTGCCCGTGCTGGTGACGGCCGGGCTGGGGCACGCCACGCGCGAAGCCGCGTACGGGGCGGATCCGGCCGTGCTCCTCAAGGCGCTCGCGCCGCGCGACAGCGAGCAGCACCCCTCCCGGGTCCTGCTGATCGAGGAGCACGACGAGATCGCGACCGCGCTGACCGCCGCCCTGGAGCGGCGCGGCATGCAGGTCGCGCGGGCCGACGCCGACACGGACGCCGTGGAGCTGGCGACCCGGATGCGGCCGAACCTGGTGGTGATGGACCTGATGCAGGTGCGCCGCCGCCGGGCCGGGATCGTGGACTGGCTGCGCGCCAACGGGCAGTTGAACCACACCCCGCTGGTCGTCTACACGGCCACGGGGATCGAGCCGGCCGAACTGGCGCGGCTGGCCTCGGGCGAGAGCGTGCTGTTCCTCGCCGAGCGGTCCACCACGGCGGACGTGCAGGGCCGCATCGTGGACCTCCTGGCCAAGATCGGCACCAACTAGTCATTCTGGCCGCATGGCCATCACCGACACGAGCGAGCAGACCGTCCCCGCAGACAACGGGGAGGTCAGTCTGCTCATCGCGCGACAGGTTGATCCGGGCCACGAGGAGAACTTCGAGGCCTGGGCCCACGGGATCCTGGAGACGGCCTCGGCCTTCCCCGACCACCTGGGGTACGGGCTGTTCCGCCCGGCAGTCGAGGGCGGTCCCTGGTTCCTGGTGCACCGGTTCCGCAACCAGGCGGCCTTCCAGCGGTGGCAGGACTCCGCCGAGCGTGCCGCCTGGTTCTCGAACTGCCTCGGGCACCACCACACCGAGATAGCCCGGCGCGAACTGCACGGCATGGAGACCTGGTTCGCGAAGCCGGGTACGGCCCGGCCCGCGCCGCCGCGGTGGAAGATGGCGGTCAGCTCGGGGCTCGCCATCTTCCCGATCTCGCTCGCGGGCAACGCGCTGCTCGGGCCGTACCTGGTGAATCTGAACTTCGTGCTGCGGACGGCCGCGTTCGCCGTCGTCTTCAGCACCCTGATGACCTACGTGGCCATGCCCGCGATCAGCAAGCTGCTGCGGCCCTGGCTCACGCGCGGCCAGTAGTCCCGGTGGAGCCCCCTGGGGCCGGTGGGCCTCAGTCGAGCTTGGTGACGTCGAGGACGCCCTCCGCGTACTGCTTGCGGATCACCTTCTTGTCGAACTTGCCGACGCTCGTCTTCGGTACCGCCTCGACGAACGCCCAGCGCTCCGGCAGCTGCCACTTGGCGATCGACTGGCCGAGGAAGGCACGCAGCCCCGCGTAGTCCACGGTGGCCCCCTCCTTCAGGACGACGGTGGCCAGCGGGCGCTCGTCCCACTTGTCGTCGGGGACGGCCACGACCGCCGCCTCGGCGACGTCGGGGTGGGCCATCAACGCGTTCTCCAGCTCCACGCTGGAGATCCACTCCCCGCCGGACTTGATGACGTCCTTGGCCCGGTCGGTGAGAGTCAGGTAGCCGTCGGTGCTGATCACGCCGACGTCGCCGGTCTTGAGCCAGCCGTCCGCGCTGAACTTGTCCTCGGGGCGGGTCGGTTCACCGGCCGCGCCTCCGTAGTAGGAGCTCGCGATCCAGTTGCCGCGGACCTCCAGCTCACCCGCCGACTCGCCGTCCCAGGGCAGGATGTCGCCGGCGGGGCCCACTAGGCGGGCCTGGACTCCCGCCGGGAAGCGGCCCTGGGTGATGCGGTACGGCCACTCCTCGTCGGCGCTCAGACCGGCCGGCGGGTTGGCCATGGTGCCCAGAGGGGAGGTCTCGGTCATCCCCCAGGCGTGGCACAGGCGTACGCCGAGCTTGTCGTAGGCCTCCATCAGGGCGGGCGGACAGGCCGCGCCGCCGATGGTGACCTGCTTCATCGAGGTCAGGTCGCGCGGGTTGGCGGTGACCTCGGCGAGCAGCCCCTGCCAGAGGGTGGGGACGGCCGCGGCGTGCGTGGGCTTCTCGCGCTCGATCATGTCGGCGAGCGGGGCGGGCTGCAGGAAGCGGTCCGGCATCAGCATGTTGATGCCGGTCATGAAGGTGGCGTGCGGCAGACCCCAGGCCTGGACGTGGAACTGCGGGACGACGACGAGGGTGGTGTCCTTGTCGGTCAGGCCCATCGACTCGGTCATGTTGACCTGCATCGAGTGCAGGTAGATCGAGCGGTGGGAGTAGCTGACGCCCTTGGGGTCACCCGTGGTGCCGGAGGTGTAGCACATGGCCGCGGCCTGGCGTTCGTCCAGCTCGGGCCAGTCGTAGGTGTCCGGGCGGCCCGCCAGGAGCTCCTCGTACTCGTGCACGCGCACGCCGAGGCCCTCCAGCGCGGAGCGGTCGCCGATGCCCGCGACCACGACGTGCTCGATGGTCGGCAGGTGCGGCAGGAGCGGGACGAGCAACGGCAGCAGGGTGCCGTTGACCAGGACGACCTTGTCGGCCGCGTGGTTGACGATGAAGACCAGCTGCTCGGGAGGGAGCCGCAGGTTCAGCGTGTGCAGGACGGCCCCCATGGACGGGACCGCGAAGTACGCCTCGACGTGCTCGGCGTTGTTCCACATCAGGGTCGCGACACGGTCGTCCTGCTGGACGCCCAGCTCGTCGCGCAGGGCGTTGGCCAGGCGCGTGGCGCGGGTCCCGATCTCGGCGAAGCTGCGGCGGTGCGGCTCGGCCTCCCCGGTCCAGGTCGTGACCTGGGACTTCCCGTGGATCGTCATCCCGTGCTGCAGTATGCGGGTGACGAGGAGTGGTACGTCCTGCATGGTGCTCAGCAAAGCGTCCTCCCGGTGAGCGCTGCGGCGCTGCGGCGGCTACGGATGCTGCGATTCTGCGCACGTACCGGTCGGCATGTCACTACCCAAGAGTAGAAACGCGGCGTTGTTTCACGTGAAACATCGGCCGGGCGGGGCGGCACTCAGCGGACGGGTGTCAGCTCCGGGTCCTCGCGGAGCTTGACCAGCGCCCGGGAGACGGCGCTCTTGACCGTGCCCACGGAGACGCCGAGCAGCTCGGCGGTCTGGGCCTCGCTCAGGTCCTCGTAGTAGCGCAGGACGACCATCGCCCGCTGCCGGTCGGGGAGCCGGGTCACCGCACGCCACATGGCGTCGCGCAGCGCCTGTGCCTCGGCGGGGTCGGTGGTCGGCGGCTCGTCGGCCTCGGGGAGCTCGTCGCAGACGAACTCGTCGACCTTGCGCTTGCGCCACTGGCTGGTGCGGGTGTTGACGAGGGCCCGGCGGACGTAGCCGTCCAGCGCGCGGTGGTCCTCGATGCGGTCCCACGCGACGTAGGTCTTGGCCAGCGCCGTCTGGAGGAGGTCCTCGGCATCGCAGGGGTTGGCGGTGAGCGAGCGCGCGGTGCGCATCAGGACCGTGCCGCGGGTCCGGACGTACGCCGAGAACGACGGGTACGGCGTCGGATTCGAGGCGAGCGTGCACACAGGCGGGGTCATGGCTCCACGCTATGAGCGGCGCGGCCCCACCGGATCGGCCGCAAGTGCCGAAGCGGGATCCCCCTCAGGTTGTAGGGGTGGGGCCCGCCCCACCTCCTGAAGGTGGAGGAGGCGGGGCTTCCACACGGAAGGATCGCGGGCGGATGAGCCGTCCGTGACGGGGCCGGTCAGCCGTCCGTGACGGGCAGGTGAGCCGTCCGTGACGGGCCGGTCAGTCGTCCGCGAGGGGCAGGTCAGCCGTCCGCGCCCAGGATCAGGCCGGAGGTCGGGACGCCGGTACCGGCGGTGACCAGGGCGTGGGCGGCGCCCGAGACCTGGTTGACGGAGGTGCCGCGGAGCTGGCGGACCGCCTCGGCGATGCCGTTCATGCCGTGCAGGTACGCCTCCCCGAGCTGGCCTCCGTGGGTGTTGAGCGGCAGCGCGTCCGCGGCCACGAAATCGGCGGCCTCCCCCGGTGCGCAGAAGCCGAACTCCTCCAGCTGCATCAGCACGAACGGGGTGAAGTGGTCGTAGAGGATGCCGACGTCGATGTCCGAGGGCCGCAGTCCACTGGTCCGCCACAGCTGCCGGGCGACCACGTCCATCTCCGGCAGCCCGGTGAGGCCGTCCCGGTAGAAGGAGGACATGGCCTCCTGGCGGCGGCCCGCGCCCTGTGCCGCCGCCGTGATCACGGCGGGCTTCTGCCGCAGGTCGCGGGCCCGTTCGGCGGTGGTGACGACGATGGCCTGGCCGCCGTCCGTCTCCTGGCAGCAGTCGAGCAGCCGCAGCGGCTCGACGATCCAGCGCGAGGCGGCGTGGTCGGCGAGGGTGATGGGCTTGCCGTAGAAGTAGGCGGCCGGATTGTTCGCGGCGTGCCGGCGGTCGGTGACCGCGACGTGGCCGAAGGCCTCCGGGGTCAGGTTGTAGGCGTGCAGGTAGCGCTGGGCCGTCATGGCCACCCAGGAGGCCGGGGTGAGCAGTCCCCAGGGCAGCGACCAGCCGAGCGCCGCGCCCTCCGCCGAGGGTTCGCGCTGCTGGACGCCGGAGCCGAAGCGGCGCCCGGAGCGTTCGTTGAAGGCGCGGTAGCAGACCACCACCTCCGCGACCCCGGTGGCGACGGCGAGGGCGGCCTGCTGGACGGTGGCGCAGGCGGCGCCGCCGCCGTAGTGGATGCGGGAGAAGAAGGAGAGGTCTCCGATGCCGGCCGCCTGGGCGACGGTGATCTCGGGGCTCGTGTCCATCGTGAAGGTGACCATGCCGTCCACGTCGGCGGGGGTGAGCCCGGCGTCGTCGAGGGCCGCGTGCACGGCCTCGACGGCCAGCTTCAGCTCACTGCGGCCGGAGTCCTTGGAGAACTCGGTCGCGCCGATGCCGGCGATGGCGGCGCGGCCGCCGAGCTCGTCACGGGTGCGGACGCTCATGCCGTGCCCTCCGGGGTGCCGAGGACGCTGTCCAGGGTGTCCTGCGCGGGGTCCTGGTCGGACGGTGCGCCGCCCAGCGTGACGGTGACGGTGCCCGTGACGTGGTGGCCGATGCCGTTGGCGCCGACCACGCGGATCTCGGCGGTGTCCCCGTCGAGGGCGGTGACGGTGCCGGTCAGCGTCATGGTGTCGCCGGGGTGGTTCGGGGCACCGAGGCGGATCGCGACCTTGCGCAGGACCGCGCGCGGGCCGAGGTGGTCGGTGATGTACCGGCCGACCAGACCGTTGGTCGTCAGGATGTTCATGAAGATGTCCGGGGAGCCCTTCTCCCCCGCGAGCACCGCGTCGTGGTGCACGTCCTGGTAGTCGCGGGAGGCGATCGCGCCCGCGACGATCAGGGTGCGGCTGACCGGTATCTCCAGCGGTGGCAGTGCGTCGCCGATGTTCATGCCTCGTCCCCCTCGGGCGTGTCTTCGGACAGGACCGCGCCCAGCTCGGCCAGCAGCTCGCTGCCGCAGCCCAGGTACGCGTCGAGCTGGCGTCCCCACAGGAAGTGCCGGTGGACGGGGTGGTCGAGGTCGGCGCCCATGCCGCCGTGCAGGTGCTGGCCCGCGTGGACGACCCGTTTGCCCGCTTCCGAGGCCCACCAGGCCGCCGTCAGGGCGTGCTCGCCCGCCGCGAGCCCTTCGTCCACGCGCCAGGCCGCCTCGTACGCGGTGACCCGTATCGCCTCGGTGTCCATGTAGGCGTCTGCTGCGCGCAGCATGACCCCCTGGTTGGTGGAGAGCGGCCGGCCGAATTGCTCGCGGGTGGAGGTGTACTCGACGGCGCGGGCCAGCGAGCCCGCGCAGACCCCCGCCTGGAGGCCGGCGAAGGCGGTCCGGGCGACGGCCAGTACGTCCGCGCAGGCGCCCTCCCCGCCGACCCGTTCCGCCTCGGCGGCGGTCAGCGTCAGGCTTCCGGCCGCCCAGGGAGCGGTGGTCTCCACCGGCTCGGTACGCACCCCGGGCGCGTCCGTCCGTACGAGCCACAGGGCTCCCGCCCGGTCCGGGACCAGGACGTGCGTGGCCTCGCGCAGCCAGGGCACGGCGGGGGCGCAGCCGGTGAGCCGGCCGTCCGGCGCAGCGGTGATCCGGCCCCGGTTCGGGAAGGCCCCCGTGGCGACCGCGTCGCCGGAGCCGAGCGCGGGGAGCAGCCGGGCGCGCTGCTCGTCGGTGCCGTGCCGGGTCAGGGCGAGGATCCCGTACACGCACGTGGCGGCGTACGGGACCTGCGCGGTCGTGCGGCCCTGCTCCTCCAGCAGGAGCACCAGGCCGAGCAGGCCGACGTCCTCGACCGCGGCGGTCAGCCCGGCGGCGGTGAGGGCCTTCCACAGCTCGGCGTCACTGCCGGTGCCGGCGGCGCCCAGGCGGTCGTGGGTGGCGAGGTCGCCGAAGATCTGGGCGGCGAGTCCGGCCGCGGCGGCCTGTTCCTCGGTGGGGTGGAAGTCCATCAGGCTTCGCTCCCCCGGAAGACGGGCAGTTCCAGTTCCTCGTCCACGCGCAGGAACTCCAGGCGCACGGGCAGCCCGATGCGGACCTTGTCGTACGGGACTCCGGTGATGTTGCTGACCATGCGGACCCCTTCGGCTAGTTCGACGAGGGCCACCGCGTAGGGCGGGTCGAAGGCGGGGAAGGGCGGGTGGTGCATGACCACGTAACTGAACACCGTGCCGGCGCCGGACGCCTCGACCATGTCCCAGTCAGGGCTCCCGCAGGCGTTGCAGCCGGGGAGCCAGGGGAAGCGGAGCGTCGCGCAGGCGGTGCACCGCTGGATCAGGAGCTTGTGCGCGCGGACGCCGTCCCAGAAGCCCTGGTTGTCTCGGTTGATCACGGGGCGGGGACGCTGGACGGGCTTGGCGGGCTTCCCCGACCCGGTGGGCTTCTTCGCCGCCGGGGCGTACTTGAGGATCCGGAAGCGGTGGGTCCCGGCGGGTTCGCCGTTCGCGCGGACGTCCATGCGGGTGGTCACGAAGTGGCCGGTGCCCAGCTTGGTCGTCTTTCGCGGCGACACCGACTCGATGACGGCGTCGAAGGTGATCACGTCGCCGGGGCGCAGCGGCCTCAGGTACTCCTGCTCGCAGTCGGTGGCGACCACGGAGGTGCAGCCCGCGCCGTCGAGCAGCGTGAGGAGGTCGTCGTAGGCCGAGGAGCGGTCGCCGTGTCCGGAGAGCCCGCCCATCGTCCAGGCCTGGAGCATGGTGGGCGGGGCGATGGCGTCAGGCCCGGTGTAGGCGGGGTTGGCGTCGCCCATCGCCTCGCACCAGTGGCGGATCATCGGCGCGTTGACCGCGTCCTTTCCCTGGCCGGCGGTGGCGGCGGGCTGCCCTTCGAAGGACGTGAGCAGCGTGTGGAAGCGCGCTGCCTCCCTGTCCGCTTCCGTCTCCGCTGCTGCGTCCGATGTTGGCTCCGCTGCTGTGTCCGCTGCTGTCTCCGCTGCTGTCTCCGCTTGCGATGCTCCGGTGGCGGGCGTGGCGGTCATCGCTTCCTTCCCTTCATACCGAGCCGCATCATGGCGACGATCTCCCGTTGGACCTCGCTGACGCCGCCTCCGAAGGTGTTGATCTGGGCGGCCCTGTTCATCCGCTCCAGCTCGCCGCCCGCGAAGACCGCGGGGCCGGAACCCCGGATGAGCGCCTCCTCCCCCACCACCTCCTGGCAGATCCGGTACACCTCGACGGTGGACTCGGTGCCCAGGAACTTCACGCCGCTCGCGTCGCCCGGGGCCAGGGTGCCCGCGCCGACGTCCTGGACGAGGCGCCAGTTGAGGAGGCGTACGGCGGCAAGGCGCGCATGGGCCTCGGCGAGCCGCGACTGGACCCAGGGGCGGTCGGCGGGGCGCTCCCCGGTGACCGGGTCCGGGGTGCGGGCGTGGTCGAGCGCGCCCCGGTAGAAGTCCTCGGCCTGCATGCCGATGGCTGCGAGGGCTACGCGTTCGTGGTTGAGCTGGTTGGTGATCAGACCCCAGCCGCCGTGCTCGGGGCCGACGAGGTTCCCGGCGGGCACGCGGATGGAGTCGTAGTACGTGGCCGTCGTGGTCAGCCCGCCGACGGTGTCGATCGGGGTCCAGGCGAAGCCGGGGGCATGGGTGGGCACGAGGATGATGGAGATGCCCTTGTGCTTGGGGGCCTCCGGGTCGGTGCGGCAGGCGAGCCAGATCCAGTCTGCGTTCTGGGCGTTGGAGGTGAAGATCTTCTGGCCGTCGATCAGCCAGCCCTCTTCGTCCCGGACGGCCCTGGTGCGCAGGGAGGCGAGGTCGGTGCCCGCCTCGGGCTCGGAGTATCCGATGGCGAAGACGAGTTCGCCCTTGAGGATCCGGGGGAGGAAGTAGTCCTTCTGCTCCTGCGTCCCGTACTTCATCAGGGTCGGGCCGACGGTGTTGAGGGTGACCATGGAGACGGGGGCGCCGGCCCGGTAGGCCTCGTCGAAGAACACGAACTGCTCGTCCGGGCCGCGGCCCTGGCCTCCGTACTCGACGGGCCAGCCGAGGCCGAGGAGTCCGTCGGCGCCTATCCGGCGCAGTAGTGCGCGCTGCTCGGCGGGGTCCTCGGGCACCCCGTCCGGCAGCAGGTTTCCGAAGTACTCCCGCAGCTCGGCGCGGAGCCGCAACTGGCCTACGGTCGGGGCGAGGTGCACGGCGCTGGCCTCCCGGCATCACATCATCAAGTGGAGCTGACTGTCCGTCAGATTCCAGGTGGATGTCAAGGCCGACGCCCTCCCGGGCACGGTGACGGAGCACGCACAACGCCCGAGGGCGCCCGCACTACCGGACCCCAGCCGGTCCGGTCGCGCAGGCGCCCTCAACAGTCGGTGCGGCTCAGGCCGCGGCTACCACCAGGGGTAGAAGTTCACCGAGACGTTCGAGTTGTGCTGTTCGATCGCTGTGAAGGCCGAGCCGTTGACCTGCGCGGTGTTGTTCTGGTTGGACGCGCCGGACCCGGTGGCCACCTGCTGCGAGGTGGAGGAGTTGCCGTGGTTGTTGCCACCCACGCCGCTGCCGATGATGCTGGCGACGCTCGCATTCGATCCGTCGTTCGCGAAGGAGCCGTTGTCGGCCGATGCCACCCCGCCGAAGAGGGCGACGGCGAGGGGGAGAGCGGCGACGGCGGCGATGACGCGGGCGGTACGGATGCTTGCCATGTCTTTATCCTCCAGAAAACCGAAGTGGGGTGTACTCCAAGGCAGTTGGCCGACCGCCTCGGTCGTTCCGTGTGGTGACGACGTCGCGAGTCCAGAGTTGCCCACCGAATCCCCGGCGAACCACCCCCGAGTACGCGATTCCCCCGCAAGCATGACCAACACCGGATAAACCCCATTCACGCCCCCGGCGCCCCAGGTCAGCGACTTGAGACCCGCTGAAACCCCCGCCGGGCAAGAGCTGAACCGTTCCGCCAAACCGGCCGGCCCCGGACATGCCGAAAAGGGCCGCTCCGTCCGGGAACCCCACCGTCTCCCGGGCCTGCGGCCCTGCGCTGCCAAGCTTCACGCCCCCTGCACGCCCCCGGCGCATGCCGGGGTCTTCCCACCGTGCCCCGCTCCGGGGCACCTTCACGGCGCGATCCGCGGTCGCGGCCTACACACACCGACCGACCGGGCTCCAGCGCCTGCTGATCCTGCACCTACTGCCGTTCCTGCTTCCGCTGCCTTGCTCCTGCTGCCTTGCTTTTGCTGCCTTGCTTCTACTTCTACTTCTGCCTCTGCCTCTGCTTCTGCTTCTGCTTTCACTGCCTTGCTTCCGCGTGCCGCCATGCCCTGCACGCGTGTGCGTACAACCGGGCCCTGCGTCCCGTACCTGCACCTGCACGTAAAGGGACTCCTACGTCTCCGCCGTACGAGCACTCCGTGCCGCGCGCGCTACGCGGCGAGCGCCATCTCCCGGCGAGCGGCCCCGACGCGGACCGCTGCGGCGATCGCGGCGCTACGGACGCTGTCGTCCACTCCGTACTCGAACCCGGATCCGGAGCCGGCGGCCAGGGCGGTGGTGGAGCGGCGGACGGACGGGGTCTTGCCGTGGGCCTCGGCGCGGATGCGCTGCTTGATGGTGGGCGGGAGCGAACCACCGCGCATCATCGCCCTCCAGGTCCGCCGGGCCATGAAGGCCGGCCGGTTCGCCGCCGCGGCCGCGGGGGCGGCGGGGGAGGAGGAGAGCGGGGTGGCGGCGGCCTGGGCGGCCTTGCCGCCGAAGCCGAGGGAGGTGAGGAGGGCCACGAGGGCCGCGAGGACGGTGGTCCAGATCGACGTGATGGTGCTGCGGTGAGCCATGACGGGTCCCTCATTTCGCGATGTTCCGACGGGTGGATCTGAATACATTCGTCATGATGCGGGCGCAACCGGAACGCCTCCATGCCCCGCGCCGATCTTCGGACAAACACCACTCAAAGGGGCTAATCGCATAATTCCACCCCCTGGATTCCCTGTGTGAAACCGGGCCTGCCTTCCGCCGGAAAGGCGCCATCTCCCCTTCTCCTGACGGACGTTGACATCCGCGCAGCTCGACCCGCCTGCCCCCCAGGGCGCAGCGGATCTTTTCTCATGGCCGGGGGCCAGGTTCACGTCGGCGGGGCGGGCTCGCTCGGGCCGCCGGCGGCCCCGGGACCGGCTTCGCGGACCAGCCGGTCGCCCTCTCCCTCCCGGGGGGCCTGACTGCGCCCGTGGCGGTAGGCCGGCACGACGAAGGGGTGCCCCGGAAACGGGGCACCCCTTCTGGGCGGGGCCTGGGCCCTGCCTGGTGCGGTGGGTGTGGGATTTGAACCCACGGTGACTCGCGCCACGACGGTTTTCAAGACCGTTCCCTTAGGCCGCTCGGGCAACCCACCTGGCGGGTACAGAGTACCGGGCGGTGGGGGTGGACGGCGCTGGGGATTCGCGGGGGGTCAGGCGGTCTGGGCCTTGTCGTAGGCCGCCTTCGCCTCGTTGCCGAAGTACGGGCCGTACATCCGGTTCGGCAGGAAGGTGTAGCCGAAGCTGTTCACCGAGACCTGGGTGCCCAGACCGGTCGCCTCGTTGAAGTCCTGGAACCAGGGGCCACCGCTGGAGCCGCCGGTCATGTTGCACGGCAGGCTGTGGTCCTTGGTCAGGAGGAAGTCCTTGCCGGAGTTGCCGCTGCAGTACACGAGCTTGGAGCCGTCGTACGGGGCAGCTGCCGGGAAGCCGAAGGCGTACATCTTCTTGTTGTAGCCGCCGTTGAAGACGATGCCCTGGGCGCCGACGGCCTGGCTGAGGGTCTTCCCGTTCAGCGGGGCGACGACCGCCAAACCGACGTCCATGTTCATGTCCTCGCTCGCCACCCACTGGTCGGTCGCGAAGGTCTTGGTGGCCCTCCACTGCCCGTAGGGCGCGTTCCCGTTCTCGTATCCCGGGACGAAGATCCAGTCGGTGTGCCAGGCGCCCTGGTACTTCACGCAATGGCCAGCGGTGATCACCGTGCTGCCGTTCGCGCTGGTGATCGAGTCACCCGAGCAGGAGGCGCTCTTCCCGTTGAAGGTGAAGAAGACCCGGCCCGAGGTCTTGACCACCGCGCCACCGGCCGTCCAGGCCCCGCCCGGCTGGGGGAAGGCCGCGGGGGAAGCCTCGGCGGGGGTCGGGGCGATCCGCGTGGGGCGCTCCGCGGTGGTGGCCGCCGTACGGGCGGCCGCGCCCGGTGCGGCCATGCCCGGGGCTGCCGTGATGTCCAGCGGGGTGGCGGCCCGCATCCGCTCGGCCGACCAGGAGCCCGGGGCGGGACGCTGCTCGGCGGCCGAGGGGGAGGCCGCCGTCAACGCACCCGCGAGCAGGGCTCCCGTCGTGAGGAGGACCGATAAGGCTGTCCGATGACGATTCACGCATGACTCCTTCTGCCGTGCCCGGATGAAGAGTGGTCGGTGCGGATCGGGGGCAGAGTGGCACGCCGGGAACGAGATGTCAGGCACCAGTCGGAACGTTCGGTCGGTTCCGGCCAGGAAATGGCCAACTCCGGTCAGGTGGTGAGGAGGACACCCGCGTACGAGGCGCCGGCCACCACCATCCAGGCCGCGAGGCCCAGGAGGGCGGCACGGCCACCGGTACGGGACAGCGTGGGCAGGTGGACCGCGCTGCCCAGGCCGAACAGGGCGGCGGCAAGCAGCAGTTCCTGGGCGGTGTGAGCCCACTCCAGCGCTACGTCGGGCAGCACCCCGGTGGCGCGCAGCGCGGCCGCCGCGAGGAACCCGGCCACGAACAGCGGCACCGGGGCCGGCCGGCGGCCCGAGGGCGTGCGCACTCCGCGCCGGCGGGCCCGTACCGAGAAGGCCACGGCTGCGACCAGCGGGGCCAGCATCGCCACGCGCATCAGCTTGACCAGCACCGCTTCGCCGAGGGCGCCGGGGCCGGCCGTCTGGGCGGTCGCCACCACCTGGCCGACGTCGTGGACGCTCGCGCCCACCCAGCGGCCGAAGTCCGGGTCGGAGAGTCCGAGGGGAGACTGGAGGAGCGGGAGGACCGCGATGGCCAGGGTCCCGCACAGGGTGACCAGAGCCACCGAGGAGGCCACGTCCTCCTCGTCGCTGCCCGATACCTGGCTGACGGCTCCGATGGCCGAGGCTCCGCAAATCGAGTACCCAGTGGCTATCAACAGCGGCTGGTCCCCCGGGAGTCCGAGCCGCCGACCGAGCCAGAGGGTGCCGAAGAAGGTCGCCGCCACGACCGCGGCCACCATCGCCACGGTGCCCCAGCCCAGCCGCAGCACCTCGTCCAGCCCCAGCGCCAGGCCCAGCAGGACTATGCCGATCCGCATGAGGCGCCGCCCGGCCAGGGAGAGGCCCGGGCGCGCGGTGCCCCGTACGACGTTCCGTAGGCGGGGTAGGTGAGCCGCCGCGATGCCGAGCACCACCGACACCGTCAGCATCGGCGCCCAGGGAACCAGCCGGTGTACCGACCAGGCCACCAGAACTCCGGCCGCCGCGAGGCCCAACCCGGGCCACGAGGAAGATGTTTCACGTGAAACATCAACCGGAACCGGTGATCCCGCCCCCCGCACGGGGCGGTTCAGCAGGGCCATCAGTCGGTCGGGAGCGTGTAGACGCGGCGGACACTGCTGCCCAGGCGTACGACGTCGGCGCCGTAGACGTGCAGGGATATCGCCTTCGTGCGACAGGAGTTGCGGACCTTGTGGATGTCGCCGGGCGGGGCGAATCCGCAGACCTCGCCGGGGCCGTTGACCACGTGCTCGGTCGCCACCAGCCGGGCGCCGGTGGTGGCCGTGGCGGGAGCGAGGCGGTAGCGGAGCTCGCTCTCCTCGCCCTCGTGCACCCCGGCCACGCACCACGAGACGTGGTCGTGGATGGCTGTCTCCTGGCCCGGCAGCCACACCAGGGCCACCACGGAGAAGCTGCCGTCCGGCTCCGCGTGCAGGACGTGCTGCCGGTAGCGGTCGGGGTGCCCTTCCCGCTGCTCGGCGGTGAGCAGACCGGGCGTGCCCAGGTGCGGGGCGAGGCGTTCGCCGACCAGGTAGGCGGTCAGGTCGGGGGCCAGGCCCCGGTCCACGACCGTACGGATCTCACTGACGAGGGCGGCCGTCCTCGCGGTCGTGCGGGCCGGCGTGGTGGTGGTCATAGGGGGAGCGTCGAGGAGCCCACCCATCACGTCCAACGACAGTTCTGAGCTGAAATCCCAAGACCGGCTTATGGGTTGGGGCGGAGGCGGCTCCTCCGGTGGGCCCGTTCAGCAGCCGACGCGGTTCGAGGCGGCCTGCCTCAGTGCCTCCAGCACGACCGCCGTCGCCGGGACCCGCAGATGGTCGCGGTAGACGTGTGCGGCGATATGACGACGTGCGGCGGGCAGCAGGGCCCGTCCGCAGACTTTGCTCAGCGAGAGCGAGGGCAGGACCAGGGCGGGCATCATGGCCACGCCCAGGCCCTGTGCGACCAGGCTCTGGACCACCAGGTTGTCGTCGGTGGCGAACCGGATGTCGGGCACGAAGCCGAGCCCCGCGCATTCGTGCAGGAGGTTCGCCCGGCAGCGTGGGCAGCCGGCGATCCACCGCTCCTCGGAGAGGTCCGCGAGGTGCACGGCCCGCCGCCGGGCCAGGGGGTGCCCGGTCGGCAGCAGCACGGTCAGCTGGTCCTCCATGAGCCTGACCTCGGCGACCTCCTCCGGTACCTCCTCGTGCAGGCCGGGATAGGTGAAGGCCAGGGTGATGTCGCACTCGCCCCGCTCCAGCCGGCGCAAGGAGTCCGGGGGCTCCCCCTCCAGCAGCTCGACCTGGATCCCCGGGTGCTCCTTGGCCAGGCTGCTCAGTGCCTCCGGGACCAGGGTGACGTTGGCGCTGGGGAAGCCGCACAGCCGGACACGGCCGGTCCGCAGCCGGGCGTACGCCTTCAGCTGGGCCTCGGCGGCGGAGAGGCTGCCGAGGATGGCCTCGGCATGCCGGGCCATCGACTCCCCGGCCTCGGTGAGCTGCATGCGGCGTCCCACGCGGGTGAACAGCGGGGTGCCGACGGCGCGTTCGAGCGCCTTCATCTGCTGGGTGATCGCGGGTTGTGTGTATCCGAGGACCCGGGCGGCGGCCGAGTAGGACCCCGAGGCGACCACCTCGTGGAACGTCCGTATGTGCCGCGAATCGAACACGGTCGAAGCATAAGCGGACGTTGGGAGGGGCCGCAGGCACAATCGCGCCTACGGCCCCTCACCATCAAGCCAGTTGGTCCTGCCGCCCACCGGCGGCGGACGGCTACTTGTCGCCGACCCGCGAGCCGAGCGTGATGTCCACCGTGGTCGGCTTGCCGTCGCGCAGGTAGGTCAGCTTCACCGTGTCGCCCGGCTTGTACGTCCAGATCTCGCTGATCAGGGTCGGGCCGCTGTCGATCGGCTTGCCGCCGAGCTCGGTGATGATGTCGCCGGGCTTCAGCCCCGCCTTGCCCGCGGGGCCGTTCGGGTCGACCAGTTCGCCGGCCGAGGCGCCGGTCTCGGAGATCTTCGCGCCGTCGGTCTTGGCCGCGAGGTCCACGGAGACCGAGATCACCGGGTAGACCGGCTTGCCCGTCTTGATCAGCGATTCGGCGACGTTCTTCGCCTGGTTGACCGGAATGGCGAAGCCGAGGCCGATGGAGCCGGCCTGGCCGCCGCCGAAGCCGCCGTTGCCGGCCGACTGGATCGCGGAGTTGATGCCGATGACCGCGCCGCGGCCGTCGAGCAGCGGACCGCCGGAGTTGCCCGGGTTGATCGAGGCGTCCGTCTGGAGGGCGCTCATGTACGAGTTCTTGCCGCTGGAGCCGTCCCCCGAGGCGACCGGACGGTTCTTGGCGCTGACGATGCCGGTGGTGACGGTGTTGGACAGGCCGAAGGGAGCGCCGATCGCGATGGTCGAGTCGCCGACGGCGACCTTGTCCGAGTCCCCGAGGGGCAGCGGCTTGAGCCCGGACGGCGGGTTCTTCAGCTTGATGACGGCGACGTCGTACCCCTGGGCCCGGCCGACGACCTCGGCCTCGTACTTCTTGCCGTCGGAGAAGGTCGCGCTGAGCTTGCCGCCGTTGGCCGCGGAGGCGACCACGTGGTTGTTCGTGAGGATGTGGCCCTGCTGGTCGTAGACGAACCCGGTGCCGGTGCCGCCATCGCCGTCGCCGGCCGAGGCCTCGATGGTGACGACGCTGGGCAGCGCGCCGGCGGCCAGGCCCGCGACGGAGCCCGGATCGCGCTTGAGTTCCTTGGGCGTGTTGCCCGCGCTGACCGTGGTGGAGCCGGAGCCGTCGGCACTCCGGTCGGCTGCCCAGTAGCCGACGCCGCCGCCGACGCCGCCCGCGAGGAGCGCGGCCGCGAGGACGCCCGCGATCATGCCGCCCTTGCCCCTCCGCTTCGGCTGCGGTGCACCGTCTGTGGCCGGCAGCACGCCCCAGCCGCCACCGCCCTGGCCGCCGCCGGCGCCGTACGCCGGGGCCGCGGGCGGCGGGGGAGGCCAGCCCTCGGCGCCCATCGGGTGGGGCGCGGGGGCGTCGGCGTACGCCGGGGTGACCGGCGGAACCGGGTTCTCGGCGTACGCGGGAGCCGGGGCCGGTGCCGGGGGCTGGACCGCCGCGGCGGGCTGGGCCGGCGGGGGCTGCGCTGCCGGGGTGTGGGGGAGCTGCTGGGTCGGCTCGGCGCCGGGCGCGGGCGTCGGCGGCAACTGCTGCGTCACCGGCTCCACGGCCGCCGGGGCGGCGGGCGTGGCAGGCGCCGCGGGCGCGGCCGGCGCGGCGTCGACGGGCGCGGCCACCGGGGGTACGGGCGGAGCCGCGGGGGGCGTCGGGGCCGCGGTGCCCTCGTTCTCGGTGCTCACAGCGCTCTCTCCTCGTCACACACGGCTTCAGAAATACGGGCGATATCGGTCCGACTGAACGTTCGACGTGCCGTACAAGTTCCTGGGCAAAGCCTTTCCCATGCCCCGTCAGAGCACTGTAAGCCGGACCTGTGAGTCTCCCCCATCCTTTATCCCAGACATTTTGGACGCATCTGCGGAAGCACCCGAAGGGCCTTCCCCGACATCCGGGCCCCTCCCGGTGGCACCATGAGCCGGTGACCCACGCAACGCCGCGCCCCATCCAGGTCGTCGCCCACCGCGGCGCCTCGGAGGATGCCCCCGAACACACGCTGGCCGCCTACCGCAAGGCCATCGAGGACGGAGCCGACGCGCTCGAATGCGATGTCCGGCTCACGGCCGACGGCCACCTGGTCCTGGTCCACGACCGGCGGGTGAACCGCACCTCCAACGGCCGCGGCGCCGTCTCCGCCCTGGAGCTGGCCGATCTCGCCGCCCTCGACTTCGGCTCCTGGAAGGACCGGGAGGAGTCTCCCGACTGGGACGCGGACCCCGAGCGGACCTCCGTGCTCACCCTGGAGCGGCTGCTGGAGTTGGTCGCGGACGCAGGGCGGCCGGTACAGCTGGCGATCGAGACGAAGCACCCGACCCGCTGGGCCGGACAGGTGGAGGAGCGCCTGCTCTTCCTCCTCAAGCGCTTCGCGCTGGACGCCCCGCCCACCGAGGGGCCGCACCCCGTCCGCGTGATGAGCTTCTCCGCGCGCTCCCTCCACCGGATGCGGGCGGCCGCGCCGACGGTCCCGACCGTCTACCTGATGCAGTTCGTCTCACCCCGGATGCGGGACGGGCGGCTGCCGGCCGGAGTGCGGATCGCCGGGCCCGGGATGCGGATCGTGCGCAACCACCCGGCCTTCATCCGCAAACTTCAGGCCGCCGGGCACTCCGTTCACGTGTGGACCGTGAACGATCCGGAAGATGTTCAGCTCTGCGCTGATCTGGGTGTGGAAGCGATCATCACGAACCGACCTCGACAAGTTTTGTCACAGCTGGGCCGCTGACATCCCGTTTTGCGCACCCGTCACAGGAGAAACATCCGTTACGGGGTGTGCACCGGCGCATCCGCTCCGCGTCCGGTCGCCGTGAATGCGTCAGAGGGCGCTGGTCCGGCGGTTTCCGGTCCAGGCCATTGGGGCATCCAGACCATGCGTGGGGCTAAGGAGGTTCCGGGGGTGGCGTTGATGGTGGCACAAGAAGTGCCCACGTCGTCGTGCATGGACGTGTCCCATGGTCCTGCGGGCGTGGGCGAGGCAAGGCACCGGATGCGCGAGCAATTGCGCGTCAGCGGAGTGTCCGAATCGATCGTGGATGACGCCGTACTGATCCTTTCCGAACTGCTCAGCAACGCCTGCCGGCACGGCAGACCGCTGGGCGCGCGGGAGATCGGAGACGGTGGGATCCACGCGTCGTGGCACGTCGACAAGGCGGGTCGGCTGACGGTCGAGGTCACGGACGGCGGCGGGCCCACCCGCCCCATCCCGGCCAAGCCCTCGGTCACCGCGCGGGGCGGGCGGGGGCTGAACATCATCAGCGCCCTGGCCCAGGACTGGGGTGTCCGGGACGGAGCGGCGGGTGAGGTCACCGTGTGGGCGACCGTTGCCTGTGGGCCCCGGCACGAGGATTTCGCTACGCGCGTTGCGCCCCCGGCGATCGATTTCAGTACGGCTTTCGACGATCTGGATTCCTGATCCGACCGGTCATCGACCACAGGTGGACGGATGGCGGCCGTCCGGGAGCGCACGCCGACCGTGCTCCCGGCCGCACCCCACCGGTTGTGGCGGTACGAACGGCTAGGCTCGCGCCCAGACCGACGCCGTACCGCCGCAACCGGGAGACACCCACGATGGCCAAGAAGCGCCCCGCCGCGAAGTCCGCAAAGCCGCAGCTCCACAACGGGGAGATCCCGGTGGTGGGCGCTCGCGAGCCCTGCCCCTGCGGATCCGGGCGCCGCTACAAGGCCTGCCACGGCGCGGCCGCCGCGCATGCCGTCACCGAGCACGTGGCCCGTCCGTTCGAGGGCCTGCCCGGCGAGTGCGACTGGGTGGCGCTGCGCGAGCTCGTCCCCGCCGCCACCGTGCCGCTCACCCTCAAGGGCGGACTGCCCGAGGGCGTCCCCTCCGTCACGCTGGTGACCGTACTCCCGCTGGCCTCGCCGGCACTGCGCCGCGAGGACGGCTCCGTCCTGCTCGGCCTGCAGAACGACTCGACCTCCGGCGACCTCTCCCGGGACATGGCCGACACCCTGGAGCGCGCGCTCGTGGCCGAGCCCGGCACCGTCGTCGCGGCCCGCCGGGTTCCGGCCGAGGGTCCGCGACTTCAGGATCTCCTGTCCGTGGACGGCGGTTTCGAGCCGGTTGTCCACAGCGGGTTCGAATTCTGGATTCCGGAAGCGGAGAGCGCCCAGAACGCCTCCCCGGAGATCGCCGCCTCCCTGGAGCGCGCCAACGCGGCCGCCATCCCGACCGTCAAGCTGACCGGCGTGGATGCCGCCTACTGGTGCGAGACCCCCGACAAGAACCACCTGCGCTGGGTCATGCCGCACCCCGAGGAGAAGCTGCTCGACGCCCTCGCACGGCTGTCCGCCGCGGGCACGTCCTCGCTCGGCGAGGGCACCAAGCTCGTCGGCTCCTTCCGCGCCCACGGCCTGATGGTCCCCGTCTGGGACCTGCCGACCGGAGTCTCGGCCGAGGACGTGGAGAAGCCCGCGGCCGAGTTCGCGGAGCGGCTCGCCACCGCCCTCGCGACGGACGCGCCGCTGACCGCGGAGGAGCGCCGGGCCCGCGGTGGCCTCACCAACCGCCAGGTCACGCTCAGCTGACCGGGTGGCCGGCCCGTTCGCGGGCCGGCCACGAGGGCCCACGGGAGGGTCACCGGGAGGGGCTCAGGGGCGTCACCGGTGACCGGTCACCGGTGATCGGTGTCACAACTCCCGCTAATCGCCTGCAAATCGGTGTCCGAATATCAGAGATCGAATTTGCGAACAGGCGATCTCTTGTTACCGTTCTTGTAGCCCGGTCGCTGGTGCATCCCCCGTCGCCAGCGACCGGGCCCTTGATTTTTGTGACGCTCAACCGTCACTCGGTACCGGTGAGTTACTCCCGGACCGCAGGAGCAGGGCCCCTTCATCATCCGGAACTGCAAATTCCGCTACGGCCGAGTAGTCCTCCGGATCCCCTGACGACTCCTCCCTCGGCGTTTCGCACAGCCCGGGTTCGTCGCCCGCGCCGACCGCACAGCGGATCTGCACCGTGCGCCCCGCCGGACCCATCACCGTGAGCACCGCGTCGAGCGCGCGGCCGCTGGTGTTCCGGTAGTAGCTGCGCCCCCACGTCCGGCCGTCCCCCGAGAGGATGCACGTCTGCGCCTCCACCCCCTGGGGGGAGGACAGTTCGGGTCCACAGCGGGCGTCCGTACGCGGCTGCTCGGCCGGCCCCGGTCGGGCCGGCGCCCCGGCGGAGGCCGGTGTACGGGACCGGCCGGAGGCGGAACTCGCTCCCGTACCGCCCGATGGGGCCGAGCCCTCGGAATCCGCGGAGTCGGACGCCCCCGGGTCACCCTTGTGCGGGTGACCGAGGCCGAAAGTGGAGAGCAGCCCTCCGCCCTTTCCATCGCTCTGACCGGCGAAATCCGGCCCGGCGATCGCTCCCGCCAACGGGAGCGACAAGATGATCAACACACCGGCGCCGATACCGATCAGGCGGAGATTCATTCGCCGAAGATAGCGATGCGGGAATGGGGCACGGAGATCCCCGCGCCCAATTCCCTTGGAAACTCGTCCCGCTGGCACCCGTACGAGTGATCCGCCGACGCGCAGACGTCAGCGCACGGGGGTCAGTACGCGAGCCGGCTCCCGCCGCCCGAGGCCCCGCTGCTCGCCTCCACGAGCGCGTCCACGACCGCCTCCACCTCCGGCAGCCAGATCTCCCCGGCCCCCGCGGGCTCACGCTCCCACCGCACCTGGCCTCCCCCGACCGCGGAAGAAGGCGGCAGCAGCAAGTAGCCGCCCTCGCCGTGGAAACGCAGCGAGGAGGGCACGTGGTCCTTGGCGTAGAGGATCTCCCCGAGCCGCTCCAGCGAGTACGGCGCGACGAGCAGCGACCACCGCGTGGGCGTGGCCACGATCGGCCCGAGCCTCATCCCCTCGGAGTCCAGCCGTACGACGGCACGCGCGGCCGCCGCGGCGGGCAGGCTCACCGCGCAGGGCGCACTCCCGCCGGTGGCCAGCAGGATCGGGGCACCCGCCCGGTTGGCCCACCACCACGACACCATCCGGGGCTCGGTGGTGGCCGCGAGCAGCCCGGGATCGAAGGGGTGCGCGCCGGGTACGACGCAATCGGAGTCGGGACAGGCGCACCGGGAGGTGTCCACGGCGGAGCGTCCGACGCCCGGCAGCACGGGCCAGTGCCAGGTGACGGCGCAGGTCAGCGCCGCGTCGAGGAGAGTCGGCGCATCACCCTGCGGCGGGGCTGGGCGCAGGGATTGCAAGCGATTGCGGAGCCGCTGGAGACGCCTTCCGAGGATCTCGCGCATGAGCGCTCGTTCCTTTCCGTTGAACGTCGAGGGCCACATCACACCATGTAAGCGGTGGTTCACCACACGTACAGGTTTCGCGTCACTGTCCGCCTGAAGCAGGTTCACACGGTTCGTGCAGTCTTCTTACGGGTCCATGGAACGTCCGTCGGGGGCGCTACGCGACCCGGGACCGCGCGGGGGACGGCTGTCGTCGATGGGGACGACGGGCCGTGCCCGACGGTTCCCGGCGGGCACCGGGCTGCGCCAACTCTCCCCGGGTACAACGGATTACGTACCCGGGCTGGCCGACGGACTCGCCCAGTCGACCGCAAAAACCGTCCGCTTCCCGCTTTTTCCGGCCAAGTTCTAGCCCTGACCGAACAGTGAGTTGCCGCCCCACGGACACCAGGATTCCCACCTGGGCAATGCTGGACATCGCTCCTCGTGTGCGTGTAGATGTGGATTCATTGATAGCGGCGCAGCATGATCTGGGGGTTTGCGATGCTATATGGCGAATCGCACCAGCTGGAAAGGCGGACGCCATGAGCGCCCCGCATCTGCCGAAAGTGGCTGGAATCGATCCAGCTGTCACAGCGTCCCCGCACACTGTGGCGCCCACACCGGCGCCCACGGCCGTGTCCACTTCGACGAGCCCGCGAGCGGTCCACACACCGGCGCAGGTCCCCGCCGCGAGCTCGGTCATCCAGGACCGTCTCGCGGGCATGGTCTCCGACCTCACCACCCTCCACGAGCTCACCGAGCGGCTCGCCCGCGCCGCTGACCTCACCGCCTCCCTCCAGGAGTTCCTGCGGGCGGGCGCGGCCCTCGTCGGCGCCCGTCGCGGCCTGATCGTCCTGGAGCCCTCCGACGGACTCGGCCCCACCACCACGATCGGCCTCGGGCTCGGCCACGCCGACCTCGGACACATCGAGACGGTGCCGCGCAGCGCCACCTCGTACGGCCGCATCCTCGACGGCCTGCCCGACGCCAACGGCGGCTCGGAGGTCCTGCCCGAGCCCGGCACGCCCGCCGGACCCGGCGGCGACGGGTACACGACCTCCGTCGACCCCCGCCACCGCGAGGTCGCCGCCCGCCTGGGCTACGCCGCCAGCTACGCGCTGCCGCTGACCGCCGAGGCCACCGGCCGGCTCGGCGCGGCCGTCTGGCTCTACGACGAACAGGCCGAGCCCAGCGACCGCCAGCGCGACCTGGCCGGGCTGTACGTGCGGCACGCCGCCGAGCACCTGGCCCGGATGCTGGAGGTGGAGCGCGCCCGCTCCAGCCTGGCCACCGTCGCCGAGGAACTGCTGCCCAGCCGTCTCCCCCGGATCCCCGGCGTACAGCTCGCCGCCCGGCACCACACCGGGCCGCGCGGTGGAGGCGACTGGTACGACGCGCTGCCGCTGCCGGAGGGCGCCCTCGGGCTGGCCGTGGGCTCCGTCACCGGCTCGGGACCGAGCGCCGTGGCCGCGATGGGGCGGCTGCGCGCCTCGCTGCGGGCGTACGCCGTGATGGAGGGCGAGGACCCCGTCGCCGTCCTGTCGGACCTGGAACTGCTGCTGCGCCTGACCGAGCCCGCACGCTCGGCGACCGCGCTCTTCGCCTACTGCGAGCCGGCCGGGGGCCAGGCGGGCGACCCGGCGGGCAGCCGGGGGCGCAAGCTCATCCTGGCCGGGGCCGGGCACACACCGCCGCTGCTGATCGGCGAGCGGCGCACCGAGTACGTGGAGACCACCCTCTCCGCGCCGCTCGGAATGCTGTCCTGCTGGGAGGCTCCGAGCGTGGAGATCGAGCCCGCACCCGGAGAAACGGTGCTGCTGTACACGGACGGGCTGCTCCGGCGTACCGGGGACCCGATGGACCGGGCGTACGCGCGGCTGCACGCCGCCGCCGCGGGGATCCCCCGTAGCGCCCGCGAGGACCCGGCCGCCATCTGCGACCACATCCTGCGGACGGTGCTGCCGGACGGCGACGCGGACGGGCCCGCCTCCCCGGCGGACGCCTCCGAGGACATCGTGCTGCTCGCGGCGCGGTTCGAATGACGAGCAGGCGAGGGGCGGGGCGTGTGGGGTGTGGGGTGTGGGGTGTGACCGAGTTTGGCGGATTTGTCACACGGCCCGTCGGTTGGCGTCCGCTCACACATACGATGGATGAGGTCCATACCCGGTCCGTGTCCGTCGTACTGAGGAGAAGACGTGGCTGACGAGCTCACCCCGGAGACCCCGGAAGAAGAGCAGCCCAAGAAGAAGCACAAGCAGCGCAAGAACGGGCTGTACCCGGGTGTCAGCGAAGAGCTCGCGGCGAGCATGCGCACGGGCTGGGCAGACACCGAGCTGCGCGGACTGGAGCCGATCGCCCAGGCCGCGCACACCGCCGCCCGCCGCTCCGCGCTGTCCCGGCGCTTCCCCGGTGAGCGCCTCGTCGTCCCCGCCGGGCGGCTCAAGACGCGCTCGAACGACACCGAGTACCCCTTCCGCGCCTCGACCGAGTACGCGTACCTGACCGGCGACCAGACCGAGAACGGCGTCCTGGTCATGGAGCCCGCGGGGGAGACCGGCCACCAGGCCACCGTCTACCTGCTGCCCCGCTCCGACCGCGAGAACGGCGAGTTCTGGCTCTCCGGCAGCGGTGAGCTGTGGGTCGGCCGCCGCCACTCCCTCACGGAGGCCGAGCAGCTCCTGGGCATCCCGGCCAAGGACGTCCGCAAGCTCCCCGAGGAGCTGGCCGAGGCCGAGGGCCCGGTCCGCAGCGTCCGCGGCCACGACTCCGTCATCGAGACCGCCCTGACCGACAAGGTCACCAAGGAGCGCGACGAGGAGCTGCGCGTCTACCTCTCCGAGGCCCGCGCCGTGAAGGACGCGTTCGAGATCGGCGAGCTGCAGAAGGCCGTCGACTCCACCGTCCGCGGCTTCGAGGACGTCGTGAAGGTGCTCGACAAGGCCGAGGCCACCTCCGAGCGCTACATCGAGGGCACCTTCTTCCTGCGCGCTCGCGTCGAGGGCAACGACGTCGGCTACGGCTCCATCTGCGCCGCCGGCCCGCACGCCTGCACCCTGCACTGGGTCCGCAACGACGGCGACGTCCGCTCCGGCGACCTGCTGCTGCTCGACGCCGGTGTGGAGACCCACTCCCTCTACACCGCCGACGTCACGCGCACGCTGCCGATCAGCGGCACGTACACCGACATCCAGCGCAAGATCTACGACGCGGTCTACGAGTCCCAGGAAGCCGGCATCGCCGCCGTCCAGCCGGGCGCGAAGTTCCGCGACTTCCACGACGCCTCCCAGCACGTGCTCGCCGAGAAGCTCGTCGAGTGGGGCCTGCTGGAGGGCCCGGTCGAGCGTGTCCTGGAGCTCGGTCTGCAGCGCCGCTGGACCCTGCACGGCACCGGCCACATGCTCGGCATGGACGTCCACGACTGCGCCGCCGCGCGCACCGAGGCGTACGTCGACGGCACGCTGGAGCCGGGCATGTGCCTGACCGTCGAGCCCGGTCTGTACTTCCAGGCCGACGACCTGACCGTGCCCGAGGAGTACCGCGGCATCGGCGTCCGGATCGAGGACGACATCCTCGTCACCGAGGACGGCAACCGGAACCTGTCGGCCGGGCTGCCCCGCACCTCGGTCGAGGTCGAGGCGTGGATGGCGCGGCTCAAGGGCTGACGCCACCGCTCGTACGCGCCGATGGGCGGGACCCTCAACGGGTTCCGCCCATCGGCGCGTCTACGACACCTTCAGGAGGGAGTCGTCCCGCCACTTCAGCATCTTGTCGAAGCTGACCACGGCGCCGCGGCCCGGCCGGTTGCGGAAGCGGACGTGGTCGGCGAGCTCCTCGATCAGGTGCAGTCCCCGGCCGTGCTCGGCCAGGGCCGGTCTGCGGCGGGCCACCGTCGCGGGCGGGAACCCCGGGCCCGAGTCGCTCACCTCGATGCGGCAGCGGTCGCCGTCCAGATAGGCCGTGACGTGGTACGCCCCGGTCCCGTCCGGGGATCCGCCGCCCTGGGCCGCGTCGTCCGGGTGCGCCCCGTCGTCCGTGTATCCGAAGCGCGGGACCGGTTCGCGGCCACCGTGCTCCACCGCGTTCGCGCACGCCTCGCTCAGCGCCACCGACAGGTCGAAGGAGATGTCCGGGTCCACCCCCGCGGTCTCCATCGTCCCCAACAGCAGTCGCCTCGCGAGGGGCACACTCGCTGCTTCGCGCCTCAAGTGGAGAGACCACCAGATGCTCATACGGTTACGTATTGCCGCCCGGGGCCGGAGCTAAGCCCCCGAGGGCCCACAGAGCCCTCGTTCGGCCGATGCGGCGCTCCCGGCCGGCGGTGTATGCGGCGCGGGTGGGGGAGCGTTCGGGGGAGCGCTCGGGTGCGCGTGCACCGACGCACGCCGGCATCCGTGCGCGGGAATGCCAACCGGCTGTCGCACCTGCCGTATGCGGCGCCTAAGGCCAGTGCGATGATGGCCCGGCCATGACTGCCCCCCACGCGACGCAGGCCGGACCCGGCCTCAGGCTGATCCGGGCCGCGGTGTTCACCGCGGTCTGTGTCGTGCTGTCCGCGGTGGGGCACGCGCTGGCCTCCTGCGCGACGGTGCCCTGGTGGTCCCTCGGCGCCGGCTTCCTCGCCGTCTTCGCGGTGGCGGCCCCCCTCGCGGGACGCCGCCGCTCACTGCCCGGCATCGCCGCCGCACTGGCCGGCGGACAGCTCGCGCTGCACACGGTGTTCGGCCTCGGCCAGCACAACGCCCCGGCGGGCGGCGGCACCTCCTCGGAGACCTCGCTCGCGGCGCTGGCCGCCCAACTGGTGTGCGGCGGCAACTCCGTCCCGATCCGCCCGGCGGACGCCCGGCGGATCCTGGAGAGCGCCGGACTGGACCCGGACGCCGTGGCCGCGCAGGCCGAGGCGCAGGCGCACGTGGCCCACGCCCACATGGGCCAGGGCCTCGTGGAGCCGGCCACCGGACTGGTCGGGCTGCTCAGCCCGGCCATGCTGATCGGGCACCTGCTGGCCGCGCTCGCCGTCGGCTGGCTGCTCGGGCGCGGCGACGCCGCGCTGTTCCGCCTCCTCGAACTGTCGAGGCTCTCCACCGCAGCCGGACCGGTGCGCCCGCTGCGGGCCGCACTGGCCTACGTACGAGCCCTCGGCGCGGGCCTTGCGGTCCGGCCTGCCCGTGCACCGCGGGCAGCGGGCGCCGGGACCGGCTCCGGGCTCTGCACGGGCCGGGACGCCCTCCAGCACACGGTGATCAGGCGCGGGCCGCCCACGGCATTCGCCCTCGCAGCCTGAAGCGGCACCTCTCCTCCCCGGAACTCACGACGGGAGCACCGGTGCCGCGAACTCCGTGCGCGCCGCGCGCGGAGCCACCGTCACCACAGCTTCCGTGGAGTGTTTCTGCCATGAAGACCTCTCGCGTCTCCTTCGCCGCCGCCCTCGCCACCGGTTCCGTGCTCCTCCTCTCCGGCACCGCCTTCGCCCACGTCGGCGTACAGCCCGGCGAGGCCACCAAGGGCGGCTACGCGACGATCAACTTCAAGGTCCCCAACGAGCGCGACGGCGCCTCGACGACCCAGCTGGAAGTCAACTTCCCCGTCGACCAGCCGCTGTCCTCGGTCATGCCGCAGGACGTTCCCGGCTGGACCGTGAACGTGGAGAAGAGCAAGCTCGACAAGCCGCTCACCGTGCACGGCAAGCAGATCAACGAGGCCGTCACCAAGGTGACCTGGTCGGGCGGCAAGATCGAGCCCGGCAAGTTCCAGCAGTTCCCGCTGTCCGTCGGCAAGTTGCCCGACAGCACGGACAAGATGGTCTTCAAGGCGATCCAGACCTACGACAACGGCGAGATCGTCCGCTGGATCGAAGAGCCCAAGGAAGGCGCCGCGGAGCCGCAGAACCCGGCGCCCGTCCTGAAGCTGATCGCCGCCCCGGCCGGTGGCGACCACCACGACGCCGCCACGAAGACGGACGGCGACAAGAACGGCGCCGCCGCCGGTCACAAGGACGGCCAGGACGGTCAGGACGGTCACGACACGGCCGCCGCCAAGAGCGGCTCCGACACGACCGCGCGGGCCCTCGGCATCGCCGGCATCGTCATCGGGCTCGGCGGCGTGGCCTTCGGCGTCGCCTCGCGCCGCCGCAGCGCCTGATCTCCTGACCTGCCGATCCCGCGCAGCCGGCCGGTCGTCCGGACCGGCCGGGCTCGCGGATCCACCCGTACCACCCCCGATCCCAGGGACTTTCCCCATGCGCACCACACGTGTGACGCTCGCCGCCCTCGTGGCGGCGGCCGCCCTCACCCTCACCGCCTGCGGTGGCGACCCGGCCAAGACCGGCCAGGTCACCCAGATCAGCGAGAGCCAGGCGAAAGCCGGCGCCGCCACCGTGCTCGACCGCCCCTTCGACAAGCCGGACGTCGTCCTCACGGACACCACCGGCAAGCCGTGGAACCTGCGCGAGCAGACCAAGGGCAAGCCGACGCTCATCTACTTCGGCTACACCCTCTGCCCCGACGTGTGCCCCCTGACGATGAGCAACATCGCCGTCGCCAAGAAGGCACTCCCCAAGGCCGACCAGGACGAGCTCCAGGTCGTCTTCATCACCACCGACCCGGAACGGGACACTCCCGAATCCCTCGGCTCGTGGCTCAAGGCCCAGGACCCGGCATTCACCGGACTGACCGGGGACTTCGCCACCATCCAGGCCGCCGCACGCACGCTCGGCATCGGTATCGAGGCCGCCAAGAAGGATGCCGCCGGCAACGTCGTCTCCATGCACGGCGCCCAGGTCATCGCCTTCTCGCCCAAGACCGACGAGGGATACCTCCTCTACGGCGAGAGCACCACCGTCGATGACTACACCAAGGACCTGCCGAAGGTCGTCAAGGGAGAGAACCCGTGAACGCCCGCACCACCCGCACCCTCGCCGCCGCCCTCTCCCTGACGGCCGCGCTCGCCATATCCGGCTGCTCCTCGGACTCCGGGTCCGCTTCCGGTGACGCCCCGAAGCTGACGGTCAGCGGCGGCTACATGCCGCAGCCCGTGAACGACAAGATGGCCGGCGCGTTCATGGTCATCAAGAACGACTCCGAGACGGCCGACAAGCTGACCGGCGCCACGAGCACGCTCTCCGACGATCTGCAGATCCACGAGACCAAGGATCAGAAGATGCAGCAGGTGCAGTCCATGGACGTGCCCGCGAACGGCGAGCTGAAGCTGGCGCGCGGCGGCAGCCACGTCATGTTCATGGGGCTCAAGAACACCCCCAAGGTCGGCGACAAGGTCACCGTCGAACTGCGCTTCGAGAAGTCCGGCCCGGTCAAGGTCGAGCTGGACGTCAAGGAGCGGACGTACAAGGCTCCGACATCCACCGATGGCACCGCCCACTGACGGACCGAGGGACTGACACGCCATGACGGCCACCGCCCCGCCCCCATCCACGGCCCGCGTCCGTGCCACGGCACTCCTGCCGCGGCTCATGCTGGTCCTCGCCGCTCTGCTGGCAGCGTTCTTCGCCGCTGCCGCGCCGGCCTCGGCACACGCCGCGCTGACCGCGAGCGACCCCACGGACGGGGCGGTGGTCGCCACGGCGCCCGCCCAGATCACCCTTTCCTTCTCTGAGGGGGTCGCCATGAACGGCGACTCCATCCGCGTCCTGGATCCCCAGGGCAAGCGCGTCGACACCGGCGAACTGCGCGACCTCTGCAGCGGGAGCCTCATCCGCTACGGCACCGCCCTGCGCCCGGGGCTGCCCGACGGCACCTACACCGTCGCCTGGCAGGCCATATCCGCGGACAGCCACCCGATCTCCGGCGCCTTCACCTTCTCCATCGGAGCCCCCTCCGAGACCGCCGTCTCACTTCCCTCGCGGACGGCCGGCGACGGGCCCGTCGCCGTCGCCTACGGCATCGCGCGCTACGTGGCCTACGCCGGGTTCGCCGTACTCGTCGGCGCCGCCGCCTTCATCCTCCTGTGCTGGCGCCGGGGCGCCGCACAGCGGCCGATGCAGAAGCTGGTCGTGCGGGCCTGGGTCGCGCTGACCGTGGCCACCCTGGTGATGCTGCTGCTCCGCAACCCGTACACCGGGTCGGGGAACTTCGCCGACGCCTTCGACCTGGCCGGGCTGAAGGCCGTCCTGGAGACCAAGTCCGGGGCCTCGCTCGTCTCGCGGCTGCTCCTCCTCGGCGCCGCCGCACTGTTCATCACCGTTCTGTTCGGGTCCTACGCCCGGCGCCACGCGTCGGACGGCTCGGACGGCTCGGACGGCTCCGCCCCCTCCGAAGTCTCCGAAGTCTCCGAAGAGGACGCCAAGGGGGAGAGCGACCTCGTCTTCGGGCTCGGCATCGGCGGTACCGTCGTCGCCGGCGGCATCGCCGCGACCTGGGCGCTGTCGGAGCACGCCTCCACCGGTATCCAGCCCGCCCTCGCCATGCCCGTCGACATCCTGCACCTGCTGGCCGTCGCCACGTGGCTCGGCGGACTCACCGCACTGCTCGTCGCACTCCACAAGGTCCCCGGGATCGAGCGCACGGCCATCCGGCGCTTCTCCACCGTCGCCTTCACCAGCGTTCTCGTCCTGGCCGGCACCGGCACCTACCAGGCCTGGCGCCAGGTGGGCAGTTGGTCCGCACTGACCGGGACCGATTACGGCCGGCTGCTGCTCCTCAAGATCGGCCTCGTCGCCCTCGTCGTCGCCATCGCCTACACCTCCCGGAAGTGGACCTCGCGGCTGGCTGGAGACCGGAGCGAGGCCGAGGCCGAGGTCGCGGGCAAAGTCGAGGGCAAGGTCGAGGTCGCGGGGGAAGGGGAACGCGCCTGCGATGTTTCACGTGAAACATCGCCCGTGACCGCAGCCTCCGACCCCCGGCGCGCCGCACAACTCGCCCGCCAGAGTGCCGCCCGGCGCACCGCTCGGGAGAAGCGGGCGCGCGACGCCGACCCGGACCGCGCCGGCCTGCGGCGGTCCGTCCTCGCCGAGGCGGGCGTCGCCGTGGTCCTGCTGGCCGTGACCACCATCCTCACCAGCACCGAGCCCGGCCGGGCCGCGGAGCTGGAGGCGGGTCGTGGCTCCACCGCCACCGCCGTTCCCGACCGCGCGGTCAAGGTCACGCTGCCCTTCGACACCGGCGGTCAGAACGGCAAGGGCTCGGTCCGGCTCCAGCTGGATCCGGGCCGCGTCGGTGCGAACACGCTCCACGTGTGGGCCGAGACCCCTGACGGCAAGCCGCTCGACCTGCCCGAACTCAAGGTGTCGTTCACCTTGGAGGCCAAGGAGATCGGTCCGCTTCCGGTCCTCCCCGAGCGCGCCGCCCCCGGGCATTGGACCGCATCGGGCGTCCAGCTTCCGCTGGCCGGCGACTGGCGGATCGACGTGACCATCCGCACCTCCGACATCGACCAGACGACCGTCCAGAAGAACGTGAAGATCGGCTGACCAGCGTGACCCAGAACAGCGAACTCTCCGAGCGCACCGAGAGCACCGGAAACGGCACGGAACTCCCCGGTGTCGAGATCTCCCGGCGCCGCCTGCTGGGCACGGTCGGCGCCGCGGGCGCCGCCGGGCTCGCGCTCGGCGCCGCCGGTGGGGCCCTCGTGCAGTCCCAGGTGTCCGGGTCCGGGACGGTGGGCTCCGGCGGCGCTCCCAGCAGCCTCGGTGCCACCCGGGTCGCCTTCCACGGGGATCACCAGGCCGGCATCACCACGCCCCTCCAGGCCAAGGGGCACGTCCTCGCCTTCGACCTGGCGCCCGGTGCCGGGCGCACCGAGGCGGCCGCCCTGATGCGGCGCTGGTCCGAAACCGCGCGTCGGCTGACGGCGGGCGAGACCGCGCCGGTCGCCGACACCGGGATCGCCCTCGGCTCCGGCCCCTCCTCCCTCACGGTGACCTTCGGCTTCGGCCACTCCTTCTTCGAGCGCACCGGTCTCACCTCGCGCCGCCCCGCCGCCCTCGACCCTCTGCCGGAGTTCTCCGCCGACCGGCTCGATGCCCAGCGCAGCAACGGCGATCTTTGGGTACAGATCGGTTCCGACGACGCGCTGGTCGCCTTCCACGCGCTGCGCGCCCTGCAGAAGGACGCCGGAGAGGCGGCCCGGCCGCGCTGGCAGATGAACGGCTTCAACCGCTCTCCCGGCGCCACCGCCTCCCCCATGACGGCCCGCAACCTCATGGGCCAGGTCGACGGCACCAACAATCCGAAGCCCACCGAAGCCGACTTCGACCAGCGGATCTTCGTCCGGAACACGGTGCCCCCGGAGCACGCCTGGATGGTCGGGGGCTCGTACGCCGTCGTACGCCGCATCCGGATGCTCCTCGACTCCTGGGAGCAGCAGTCGCTCGCCCAGCAGGAACAGGTCATCGGCCGTACGAAGGCCACCGGCGCCCCGCTGACCGGGGGTGGCGAGACCACCGCCATGGCCCTCGACAAGATCGGCGCCAACGGAAGGCCGGTCATCCCCTCCAACGCGCACGCCCGGATCTCCGCGCCCGCGCAGAACGGCGGGGCGGCCATGCTCCGGCGCCCCTTCTCCTTCCACGACGGGATCGCCGCCGACGGAACCCCCGACGCGGGGCTGCTCTTCATCTGCTGGCAGGCCGACCCGTCCCGCGGTTTCGTCCCCGTCCAGCGCAAGCTCGACCGCGGCGACGCCCTGTCGGCCTTCATCCGGCACGAGTCGAGCGGCCTGTACGCGGTGCCGCCCGGCGCGCGCCCCGGGGAGTACGTGGGTCAGCGGCTGCTCGAAGGGTGAACAGCCCAGGTGACGTCCGGGTCCCGGCATTAGGCTGATCGCATGTCGGCCACCCGCTTCACCTATCTCGGTCCCGAAGGCACGTTCACCGAAGCCGCCCTTCGCACCCTCCCCGAAGCCGCGACCCGGGAGCTCGTCCCGATGGTTTCGGTCCCGGCCGCCCTGGATGCCGTGCGCAACGGCGAGGCTGCGGCGGCCTTGGTCCCGATCGAGAACTCGGTGGAGGGCGGGGTCACCTCGACCCTGGACGAGTTGGCGGCCGGCGTACCGCTGATGATCTACCGCGAGGTGCTGCTCCCCATCGCGTTCGCGCTGCTGGTGCGGCCCGGGACCGAGCTGTCGGACGTCAAGACCGTCACCGGGCACCCGGTCGCCCAGCCTCAGGTGCGCAACTGGCTGCGGTCGAACCTGCCCGACGCCCTGTGGGAGTCGGCGGCGTCCAATGCCGACGGGGCCCGGCTGGTCCAGGAGGGCCGCTTCGACGCCGCCTTCGCGGGCGAATTCGCGGCCGCCACCTACGGGCTGGTCCCGCTGGTCACCGAGATCCACGACGCGCAGAACGCGGAGACCCGCTTCGTGCTCGTCGGGCGTCCCGCCCGGCCGGCCGCACCGACCGGCGCCGACAAGACCTCCGTCGTGCTGTGGATGGGCGACGACCGCCCCGGCGCGCTGCTGGAGCTGCTGCAGGAGTTCGCCGTCCGCGGGGTGAACCTGATGCTGATCCAGTCCCGGCCCACGGGTGCGGGGATCGGCAACTACTGCTTCGCCGTCGACGCCGAAGGACACATCTCCGACCGCCGGGTCGGCGAGGCGCTCATGGGCCTCAAGCGCACGTGCCCCCAGATCCGGTTCCTCGGCTCGTACCCGCGCGCCGGTGTCGCCCAGGGTGACGTCCAGACCGCCCGGGCCGGCACCTCCGACGGCGACTTCACCGCGGCCTCGGACTGGCTGACGCGTTGCCTCGACGGGCGCCCCTGACACTCTGTCCACTGTCCACAGAGTTATCCACAGGTATCGATGCGGACCTGGGGACAAGTCGACAGAGCAACACGACAAGGTCGACAAATCGGTCGGGTGGCGCAGGTTTCGCGCTGACGAGCGGGAGGTGAACGGCGTCACCCCTGTATCACCGATCAACTCTTTGGGGCGAGTCATTCCCACCCGAATGAGTGTGTGAGGGTGGTTTGGGCCCTGATTGAGCCCGCTCGCTCCACAGTCGGGATTGATCTATTCCTGTGTCCACAGATCCGGCGCACAGCCTGTGGATAAGCCGGTCCCCTGGGGAATTCCTGTGGACAAGGAAGACCCTTCCCTCCTGCTCAGGGGCTGCCCGATCACAGCCGCCCTGCCCCTTTTCGGGGAATGGGGGCGGTTTATCGGCCCACGCGGAAGGGGCGCTTCCAACCTCCCGCCGGAAGTTTTCCATTCGCGGCAATTGGGACAAAGCGACACGCAGCGTGATATCGGTGCGACCCCTCGAAGCCCGGCCCGGTAGCCTGGAGGGGTGATTGACCTCCGGCTGCTCCGTGAAGACCCTGACCGTGTCCGCGCCTCGCAGCGCGCCCGTGGAGAGGACGTCGCCCTCGTCGACGCACTGCTCTCCGCAGACGAGCGCCGCAGGTCCTCCGGCATGCGATTCGACGAACTCCGCAACGAGCAGAAGTCGCTCGGCAAGCTCATCCCCAAGGCCTCTCCGGAGGAGCGGGCCGAGCTGCTGAAGAAGGCCGATCAGCTCAAGCAGGACGTCAAGGCCGCCGAGGCCGAGCAGAACGAGGCGGACGAAGCCGCCAAGCAGCTGCTCCTGCGGCTCGGCAACGTCGTGCACACGGACGTGCCCGTCGGCGGCGAGGAGGACTTCGTCGTCCTCGAGACGCACGGCACCATCCGCGACTTCGGCGCCGAGGGCTTCGAGCCGAAGGACCACCTCGAACTCGGCGAGTCCCTGGGCGCCATCGACGTCGAGCGCGGCGCCAAGGTCTCCGGTTCGCGCTTCTACTACCTCACCGGTATCGGCGCCCTGCTGGAGCTCGCCCTCGTCAACGCGGCCATCGCACAGGCCACCGAGGCCGGCTTCACCCCGATGCTCACCCCCGCGCTGGTCCGCCCGCGCGCCATGGAGGGCACCGGCTTCCTCGGCCAGGCCGCGGAGAACGTGTACCACCTGGAGGGCGACGACCTCTACCTGGTCGGCACCTCCGAGGTCCCGCTCGCGGCGTACCACATGGACGAGATCATCGACGCGGACAAGCTGCCGCTGCGCTACGCCGGCTTCTCCCCGTGCTTCCGCCGCGAGGCCGGTACGTACGGCAAGGACACCCGCGGCATCTTCCGCGTCCACCAGTTCGACAAGGTCGAGATGTTCTCGTACGTCGCGCCGGAGGAGGCCGAGGCCGAGCACCAGCGGCTCCTGGACTGGGAGAAGCAGTGGCTGACCAGCCTGGAGCTGCCGTTCCAGGTGATCGACGTCGCCACCGGCGACCTGGGCGCCTCCGCCTCGCGCAAGTTCGACTGCGAGGCGTGGATCCCCACCCAGGGCAAGTACCGCGAGCTGACCTCCGCCTCGAACTGTGACGGCTTCCAGGCCCGCCGCCTGTCGATCCGCTACCGCGACGGCAAGAAGACCGCTCCGCTGTCCACCCTGAACGGAACGCTGTGCGCGGTCCCGCGCACGATCGTCGCGATCCTGGAGAACCACCAGCAGGCCGACGGCACGGTCCGGGTTCCCCCGGTGCTCCGGCCCTACCTGGGCGGTCGGGAAATCCTGGAGCCGATCACCAAGTGAGCACGGCCCCGTTCCCGTACAAGCTCGTCGCGACCGACCTCGACGGGACGCTGCTGCGCGGCGACGACACCGTCTCGGAGCGGACGCGTGAGGCACTCCTCGCGGCCACCGCGGCGGGCGCAGCGCACATCATCGTCACCGGCCGCGCCGTGCCGTGGACCCGGCACGTCCTCGACGACCTCGGCTACAAGGGCATCGCGGTCTGCGGACAGGGCGCGCAGGTCTACGACGCGGGCGCGCACCGGCTGCTGACCTCGGTGACGCTGGACCGGAAGCTGGCCGCGCTGGCGCTGGAGAAGATCGAGGCCGAGGTGGGCCCGCTGGCGATCGCCGCCAGCCGGGACGGAGTCGAGGGCGAGGTGCTCTTCGGCCCCGGCTACCGGGTCCAGGAGGGCCTTCCCGCGCTCTACCTGGAGGACACCGCCGAGGTCTGGTCGGCTCCGCTGAACAAGCTGTACATCCAGCACCCCGAGCTGGACGAGGACGCTCTCGTCCAGGTGGCCCGGGATACCGTGGGCAGCCTGGTCGGCATCGTGATGGCCGGTCCGGGTGTCGTGGAGATCCTGCCGTTGGGGCTGAGCAAGGCCACCGGCCTCTCGCTGGCCGCGCGCCGGCTGGGAGTGAAGGCGGCCGAGACCATCGCCTTCGGCGACATGCCCAACGACATCCCGATGTTCGGCTGGGCCGCCCACGGCGTGGCCATGGCCAACGCGCACCCGGAGCTCAAGGCGGTGGCGGACGAGATCACCACCTCCAACGAGGAGGACGGCATCGCCCTGGTCCTGGAGCGTCTGCTGGGCGCCGCGTAACCAGCGGAAGACGAACGAAGGTCCGGAACGGCCCGCGCCGCGAGGCGCGCTCGAAGTGGCTGTTCCGGACCTTCTTTGTTGCTCCCCGCACGGCTCACTCTGCCCCTGCCGCACGCCTCGTACCAGTGAATTTCCGTGCGTCAGCCGTGGATCCGGCTCGGCTTGGGGTGCCGGGTCAGCGGCCAGGCGAGGAGGCCGACCGCCAGTGCGATGGCGTGGCCGAAGTCGGTGAAGGTGCCGCCGGAGACGAGCGGGAGTCCGAAGAAGGCCACCGAGCCGGCGAGGTAGAGCCAGCGCCAGGGGCCGGGCAGCCGGTACGTCAGCACCCCGACGGCGCTCGCGAGTCCGTAGCTGACACCGATGTCCACGACGTGGACCATGCTGCGCGGGGCGCGGTGGTCCTGGATGGCCGTCAGGACGAGCTTCTGGCTGATCAGCGTGGCCGTGATGTGTCCGGTCGCGATGACGAAGAGCCAGCGCAGGGTGCCGAGCCAGCGCTCGACGTTGGCCTGGAAGAGCTCGAAGAGGACGAAGTAGAGCGGGAGAGAGGCCGGATTCTCGATCCAGAACGCGCTGCTGAGGAGCGCCCGTACGGGGTGCCGGGCGAGCTCGTGGATATTGCTGCTGTTGCGGCGGAGCAGGACGTGTTCGAGATGGTCGGGCACGATCACGACCACGATGCTGGTGACCACGATGATCAGCAGCCAGATGTGAGTACCGGGCGCGGAGCGTATCCAGGCCCGTACTGGCCTGGACGGCTCGGGCTCCTGGTACTCGATCATGCCCCGATGATCTCGCGCAAAGCTGTGCCCCGCCTGGCCGGTGGGCCGGGCGGGGCACTGTTTCACGTGAAACATCCGGTACGGACGCCGCTGGGGCGCCGGCGCGGAGGTCCTACTCCTCGCCCGCCAGGGTCAGGCGGCGGAGCTTCTGTCCGGCGTAGAAGGTGGCCCCGACGGTGACCGCGACGAGCAGGATCACCGCGGTGGGCAGGCCGACGGTGGCGTCCACGTATCCCTCGCCCGCGACCTTCTGCGCGAGGGCCAGCGACCACTGCTGGACGCTGAGGGTCTTGGCTCCGTCGACGAGGCTGCCGAAGAGCGACTCCCAGATCAGGGCGTAGACCAGGCCGAAGACGACCGCGTGCCGGCTGACGGTGCCCAGCAGCAGGAACAGGGCGCTGTAGGCGACCGAGGCGACGAGGGCGGCGACGGTGTAGGCGACGGCGATCTGCTGGCCGTTGCCGTTGAGGATGAAGCCGGCGATCAGGGTGGGGATCGCGGAGAAGACCATGGTGACGGCGATCGCGACGGTCAGCTTCGTCAGGATGATCGTCGGGCGCTTCACCGGCTTCGAGAGCAGGTAGACGATCGAGCCGTCGTCGATCTCCGGGCCGATGGCGCCGGTGCCGGCGATGACGCCGATCAGCGGGACCATCGTGGCCAGGGCGAAGCCGCCGAGGAGGTCGGCGGCGACCTTGTCGTCGAGGCCCGTGAAGGCGCGCACGGCGATGGAGATGGCGATCAGCAGAACGGGCAGCGCGCAGAGGATCAGCGCGCGGCGGCGGCCGAGCAGGGCCCGGTAGGTGAGCCGGGCAACGGTGGGGTTGTACATGGATGCCAGCTCCTTCAGGCCGCGACGAGGTAGGAGAAGACCGACTCGAGGGACTCGTCGGAAGGCGAGACCGTCAGCAGCCGGATGCCGTGCTCGCGGGCGACCCGCGGCAACAGCTCGGTGAAGCGCCCGAAGTCGACGGCCTGGATGCGCAGGGCGCCTTCCTTGAGATCGACCTCGATCCCGGCGGTGGACGGGTCGGCGATCAGGGCCGCGGCGAGGACCCGGTCGTCGGAGGAGCGGACGAGGTAGCGGTGCGGGCGGTCCGTCATCAGGCGGCGGATCTTGCGGAAGTCGCCGGAGGCGGCGTGCCGGCCGGCGACGACCACCTCGATGTGGGAGGCGAGCTGTTCGACCTCCTCCAGGATGTGCGAGGAGAAGAGCACGGTACGGCCGTCGTCGCCCATCCGCCGCAGCAGCTCCATGAGCTGCATGCGCTGGCGCGGGTCCATGCCGTTGAAGGGCTCGTCGAGCAGGAGCACGGAGGGGTCGTGGACCAGGGCGGAGGCCATCTTCACGCGCTGGCGCATGCCCTTGGAGTACGTGGAGATCTTGCGGTCCTGGGCGTACTCCATCTCGACCGTGGCCAGGGCCCGCTGGGCGGCCGCCTCGTCGAGGCCGTGCAGTTCGGCGTTGGCGACGACGAACTCCTTGCCGGTGAGGAAGTCGTACATGGCCTCGCGCTCGGGCACGACGCCGATCTGCTTGTAGACCTGCTCGTTCTGCCAGATCGCCGTGCCGTCGAGGGTGACGGTGCCCGTGGAGGGGGCGAGGAAGCCGCCCATCATGTTGATGAGGGTGGACTTGCCGGCGCCGTTGGGGCCGAGCAGGCCGGTGACGCCGGGACCGATGCGCATGGTCACGTCGTTGACGGCGACGACGTTCCCGAACCAGCGGGAGGTGTGGTCGATGTCGATGATGCTCACAGCCCGGCCTTCCGGTAGCGGGCCATCAGGGCGGCGTAGGAGCCGGCGATGAGGCCGAGGATGACGAGCAGGTAGACGAAGCCGACGGCACCCGAGGGGCCCTCGCTGCCGGGGAAGCCGGAGTCGGCGCCGAGGAAGGCGGTCTGCAGGCCGTCGATGAGGCTCATCGGGGAGAACAGGCCCAGCCACTCGATGCCCCCGGTCGAGCCGGTCTCGTAGGCGATGGCCTGGACGGCGGACACGGCGCCGTAGGGGATGAGGAGCACGGCGATGATGGCGGCGACGCCGAAGCCGCGGCGCGGGGTGAGCGCGGCCATGACCAGGCCGAGGCCGGAGAAGAGCAGCGACAGAAGCAGTACCGACACCAGTGCCTGCCCGAATCCCTTGGTCTGGTCGGCGAAGTCGAACTTCGCCAGGAGCGCGCCGATCCACATGATCAGCAGCGGGGTGGCGGTGAGGATGAACAGGGCCGAGGCCATGGCCGCGAACTTGGCCACGACGTAGTCGACGCGTTCGATCGGCCGCGAGAAGTAGAGCGGCACCGTCTTGAAGCGCAGGTCCCGCGAGACCGACTGCGGTGCCTGGGAGGCCAGGTAGAGGTAGACGATCACCTGGGTGGTCATGGCGTACGTCGTGTACTTGATCGGCAGGGCGGTGGAGCCGGGCACGGTGATGGCGACCGCGACGAGGATCAGCGCGGGGACGCACATCACCGCGAAGAGCAGCATCGGCAGCACCTTGGACTTGGCCGAGCGGCCGAGACCGTAGGCGCCGCGCAGGGACTGTGCGAACAGCGACTTGCGGGCGTAGGCGCGGCCGAGCCGGGGACCGTCGTAGGACCGGTAGCCGATGTTGTGGATCTGGGTCGAGGTGTCAGGCGCCATCGGAACCGGCTCCCTTCTGCTGGGTGGTCGCCCAGGCGGTGGCCTGGGCGGACTGGGCTGCGAACTGCTCGGCCCGGGCGGCCGCCGCGTCGCTGTCGCGGAAGACCTCCGCGATGTGGTGGCGGCGCTGTTCCATGCGGACCAGGCCGATGCCGAGATCGGCGACCGTGTCGCGGACGGTGTCGTACGTGGCCTCGCCGGTGGCCTCGACGAGGAGGATGTGGCCGGCTCCGGGCAGGCCTTCCTCCTCTCCCGCGTGCAGCGTCACGCCCGCCTCCGTGAGCGCCTTGCGCAGGGCGGCGGTGCCGTCCGGGTGGGCGTCGGAGTCGGTGACCTCGACCGCGAGGGTCGTCGTGGTCTGGGTGAAGTCGCTGGTGGAGCTGGAGCGCAGCAGTTTGCCGCCGTCGACGACCACGACGTGGTCGCAGGTCCGCTCCAGCTCGCCGAGCAGGTGGGAGGTGACCAGGACCGAGATGCCGAAGTCGGTGTAGACGCGGCGGATCAGGCCCAGCATCTCGTCGCGGCCGACCGGGTCGAGGCCGTTGGTGGGCTCGTCGAGGAGCACCAGTTGCGGGTCGTGGACGAGCGCCTGGGCGAGCTTGACGCGCTGCTTCATGCCGGTGGAGTAGCCGCCGATGGGGCGGTAGCGCTCCTCGTACAGCCCCACGTGGCGCAGGGTGTCCGCGGTGCGCTCACGGGCGGCGGTCGGCGGGAGCCCGGACATGCGCGCCATGTGCACGACGAACTCGGTGGCCGAGACGTCCGGGGGCAGGCAGTCGTGTTCGGGCATGTAGCCGACGCGCTCGCGGATCGCGCTGCCATGGGTGGCTACGTCGAGTCCGAGCACGGCGGCGGTGCCCTCGGTGGCGGGGGAGAGTCCCAGCAGAATCTTGATCAGCGTGGACTTGCCGGCTCCGTTGGCGCCCACGAGCCCGGTTACTCCGGGCCCGATGTCCAAGGAGAGCCGGTCGAGGGCGGTCACTCGGGGGTACCGCTTGCTCAGGCTTTCGGTCGCGATGACAGTCACGAGAACGACGTTAGTGGCGTGCGGGGCCCGGATCGTCAGACCTGGAGCTCGATCCTTTCTCCGCCTTCAGGACTACGGACCCCGACATAAGACTGACGTAGGGCTGATGCGTACCGGACAACTTTGTCCACAGGTCCGTGCACGGGCCTTGACGTGACCTCCGGTCATTGTCACATTCATCAGTGTCAAGTTACGGGCGCGTACGGCTACATGGACGGACGGCTGGCATGGCTGGGGACACCAGGCAACGCACGAAGCGACGCACCACGGAGCTCTCCGCCGAGCTGCGCGGGTTCAAAGAGGTGCAGCGCCTCTCCTACGAGTGCGCCGAGGCCGTCGCGGCGCAGCTGCGCCCCGGCGTGACCGAGCGCGAGGCCGCGCGGATGCAGCGCGAGTGGCTGCGCGAGCGCGGTGTGCGGGACTGGTTCCACATGCCGTTCGCGTGGTTCGGCGACCGGACGGCCTTCACCGGCTTCAAGATCCCCCTGCAGTTCTTCCCGACCAACCGGGCCCTGGAGCCGGGGATGCCGTTCATCCTCGACATGGCCCCGGTCTACAAGGGCCACACCGCGGACATCGGGTACTCGGGCAGCCTCGGCCTGAACCCGGTGCAGGACCGGCTCATGTCCGACCTTCAGGCGCACCGCACGCTGATCCTCGACCAGGTGCGCGAGCGCCGCTCCCTGCGGGACATCTACGAGGAGGTGGAGCGGCTGATGATCGCCCAGGGGTACTCGAACCGGCACCGGGCCTACCCCTTCGGGGTCATCGCGCACAAGATAGACCGGGTCAAGGAGCGGAGCTGGGCACCGACCGCGTTCGGGTTCGGCACCCAGGCCCTGAAGGGGCTGGCCTCCGATGCCCTGCGCGGCCACCGCGAGGGCTGGTCCCCGCTGTGGAGCCCCTACCGCTTCTCCGACCACCCGCCCCAGCCCGGCCTGTGGGCGGTGGAACCACACCTGGGCTTCCGGGGCACCGGCGCGAAGTTCGAGGAGATCCTGGTCGTCACCGACTCCCGGGACCCCGAGGAGAGCGCGTACTGGCTGGACGACGATCTGCCGCACGTGCGGCGCTGGGCTGAGGAGAAGGCGGCATGAGCGCAATGACGGACGCGGGCCTGGCGGGCGCGCGCGAGCGCTGGGTGAGCACCGGCGGGGTCGAGCTGTGCGTCGTCGAACTCGGCGACGCGGCCCGGCCGACCGTGGTGCTGGTCCACGGGTATCCGGACAGCAAGGAGGTCTGGTCCCAGGTCGCCGAGCGGCTGGCCTCCCGGTTCCACGTCGTGCTCTACGACGTACGGGGCCACGGGCGCTCCACCGCCCCGCAGCCGCTGCGCGGCGGGTTCACCCTGGAGAAGCTGACCGACGACTTCCTCGCGGTCGTGGACGCGGTCAGCCCGGACCGCCCCGTCCACCTGGTCGGCCACGACTGGGGCTCCGTACAGGGCTGGGAGTTCGCGACGGTCGCCCGTACCGAGGGCCGGATCGCCTCCTTCACCTCGATGTCGGGGCCCTCCCTCGACCACTTCGGGCACTGGATCAAGAAGCGGATGGCGCGGCCCACCCCGCGCCGGGCGGCCCAGCTGCTGAACCAGGGCGCCAAGTCCTGGTACGTCTACATGCTGCACACCCCCGTGCTGCCGGAGCTCGCCTGGCGCGGGCCCCTCGGCAAGCAGTGGCCGAAGATCCTCCAGCGCGTGGAGCGGATCCCGGCCGGGGACTACCCGACGGCCTCGCTGCCTTCCGACGCCGCGCACGGCGCCTGGCTCTACCGGGACAACATCCGGGCCCGGCTGCGCCGGCCGCGCGCCGACGCGTACGCCCACGTACCGGTGCAGCTGATCACCCCCACCGGGGACGCCTTCCTCTCCGAGCGGCTCTACGACGAGCTGGAGCTGTGGGCACCGGACCTGGTGCGGCGCACCCTGCCGGCCAAGCACTGGGTGCCGCGGACCCGGCCCGACCAGCTGGCCGGGTGGATCGGCGAGTTCGTCACCTCCCGCGAGGAGCCCGCCACGCGGGCGCCGGAGCAGAAGGCCCCCGGCAGGTACGCGGACCGCTTCGGCGGCCAGCTGGTCCTGGTCACCGGAGCCGCCAGCGGTATCGGCCGGGCCACCGCCTTCGCGTTCGCCGAGGCCGGCGCCCGTGTGGTGTGCGTGGACCGGGACGCCGACGGCGCTGCCCGCACCGCCGACATGGCGCGGCTGGTCGGCTCGCCGCAGGCCTGGGGCGAGTGCGTCGACGTCAGCGACGAGCAGGCCATGGAGAAGCTCGCCGCGAAGGTCGCCTCCGAGTACGGAATCGTGGACGTCCTGGTCAACAACGCCGGAATCGGTCTGTCGGGGCCGTTCCTGGACACGAGCGCCGAGGACTGGAAGAAGGTCCTCGACGTCAATCTGTGGGGCGTCATCCACGGCTGCCGGCTCTTCGGCAAGCAGATGGCCGAGCGCGGCCAGGGCGGGCACATAGTCAACACCGCCTCCGCCGCCGCCTACCTGCCGTCCAGGACGCTGCCCGCGTACAGCACGTCCAAGGCGGCGGTGCTGATGCTCAGCGAGTGCCTGCGGGCCGAACTGGCCTCGAAGTCGATCGGGGTGTCGGCGATCTGCCCCGGCATCGTCAACACCAACATCACCGCCACCTCGCGGTTCGCCGGAGTGGACGAGGCCGAGGAGAAGCGGCGTCAGCAGAAGTCCTCCCGGCTCTACGGGCTGCGCAACTTCCCCCCGGAGAAGGTAGCGGACGCGATCCTGCTCGCGGTCGTGAAGAACCAGGCCGTGGTCCCCGTGACCCCCGAGTCCAAGGGCGCCCTGTGGATGTCCCGGTTCGCACCGGGGACCCTGCGGCGGTTCGCGAAACTGGAGCCCAAGCTGTGAGCGGGGCGGTCGCGGGCAGGGCTGCCCCGTACGCGATCGCGCCGCGCCGGGTGGCCTTCGACTGGAAGGCCACCCCGCTGCACTGGATACCGGGCGAACCCACCGCCACCCACGTCATCAACGTGCTGCACCTGCTGCTGCCGGCCGGTGAGCGGTGGTTCGTGAAGGTCTTCAAAGAGGGCCTGCCCCTGGTCACGGACCCGAAGCTGCGCAGCGAGGTGAAGGGGTTCATGGGCCAGGAGGCCACGCACAGCGTGCAGCACTCCTACGTCCTGGACCACCTCGCCGAACAGCGCCTGCCCACCGAGGCGTACACGAGGTACGTGGACTTCCTCTTCGAGAAGCTGCTCGGGGAGACCCCGCCGTTCGGTGCCCCGGTCACTGCGCAGGAGTGGCTGCGCTTCCGGCTCTCGCTGGTCGCCGCGATCGAGCAGTTCACGGCGGTCCTCGGGGACTGGGTGCTCGGCGCCGAGGGGCTGGACGCGGCCGGAGCGGACGAGGTCATGCTCGATCTGCTGCGCTGGCACGGCGCGGAGGAGGTGGAGCACCGCTCCGTCGCCTTCGACATGTACCAGCACTGCGGCGGCTCGGGCCTGCCCCGCTACGCCCGGCGCATCGAGGGCATGGCCGTGGTCGCGCCGGTCATGGGCTGGCTGTGGATCGCGGGGGCCTCGTACCTCCTGCGCAACGACCCCGAACTGCGCGGACGGAGGCGTTATTCGCTGCGCGAGCACAACCGGGCCGTGGCCAAGGGTCTGCTGCCCACTTGGAGAGAGCTCGGCATGGCCATACCCCGCTACCTGCGGCGGTCGTACCATCCCTCGCAGGAGGGCTCGCTGCGCAGGGCGGTCGAGTACCTCGCGGCTTCACCTGCCGCCCGGTCCGCTGCGGGCGCGGTCGGTCGAGCCGCCATGTCGTAGGGAGCCGGGATTGTCCGAGCAGGCAGTAGCCGAGTACCGGATCGAGGATCTGGCGCACCACAGCGGTGCGACCGTCCGTACGATCCGGGCGTACCAGGACCGCGGTCTGCTGCCGAAGCCGGAGCGGCGAGGCCGTTCCAATGTCTACCGGGACACGCATCTGGCGCGGCTGCGCCAGATCGCCGACCTGCTGGACCGCGGCTACACCCTGGCCTCCATCAAGGAACTGCTGGAGGCCTGGGACGCGGGCCGCGGGCTCGGCGGGGTCCTGGGCCTGGTGGCCGAGGTGCACGGGCCGTGGACGGACGAGGAGGCGGCCCGGATAAGCCGGGACGAGCTGAACGAGCGGTTCGGCGGCAAGCCCGACGACGAAGCGGTCGGCGAGGCGTGCGAGCTGGGCGTGCTGGAGCGGATCCCGGGGCGCCCGGACCAGTTCCTCGTACCGTCCCCGCAGGAGCTGTCCGTGGCCGCCGAGCTGTACGCCGCCGGGGTTCCGCTGCCCGCGATCACCGGCCATCTGCGGGAGTTGCGCGGCCACGTGGAGCTCATCGCCTCGCGCTTCCTGGAGTTCACCACGGAGCACGTCTTCGCCCGGTACCTGGGGGCCCTCCCCCCGACGGACTCCGACGCCGCAGAGGCGGCGACGATGGTACGCAGGCTGCGGCCCCTGGCCCAGCAGACCGTGGACGCGGAACTGGCGCGGGCGATGCGCCTCTTCGCGACCCGGCACCTGCAGCAGCACCTCGGGGCCGTCAAAACCCCGCAGCCGTCCGGGCCGGCCCCGGTGGCACTGCCCGCGGAGACCGTACGGGCAGTGCAGGAGCTGGTGGGGCCCGACCATGTGGCGGAGTTCGTCCGGGCCGCCACGGAACGGGAGTTGCAGGCCCGGACCATGAACGATCTGGCCAGCCGCGGCGGCCGGTAGTGCTCGCTCAGTAGTCCACAGGCCGGATCGCGCTTTTGTCACCGAAACCGGCGCAAAGGGCTGTGGACAAGTCCTACCGACCTGTGGGGAACCCGCCCCGGAGAGTCAGACGACGGCCTGGTACGCCGATCCGGGAGCGCTGCTTTCGGCCACCAGGCCGATGGTGCCGGTAGTGCCGGTAGTGCCGGCCGCAACGACGGTTCCGGTCGTGGCGACGGTTCCGGTCGTGGCGACGGTGCCGGTGGCGCTCGTGGCGCCGGCCGCGTCGGCTGCTGCTGCCCCGCGGGTGCTCCCGTAGAGCACGGCCGCGAGGCCCAGGCCGAGGATCCCCCCGACGAGCTGGGCGGCGACGAACCCCGGCAGCGACTGCGGGGCGATGCCGGTGAAGGAGTCGCTGAAGCTGCGCCCGATGGTGCCGGCCGGGTTCGCGAAGGACCCGGAGGAGGTGAACCAGATCGCGGCGGCGATGTAGGCGGCGACCGCGGCCGGGATCAGCTTCGGCCGGCCGATGCGGCCGAGGCCCTGGATCACCAGGACCAGTCCGGCCGTGGCCACGACCTCCCCGACGAGGAGGTGTCCGCCGTCGCGGACCTGCGTGGAGAAGGCTCCGGGGACACGGCCGAACATCGCTTCCGCGAGGACGGCGCCGCCTATCGCGCCGGCGGTCTGGGCCGCCACGTAGACCGCGGCCTCCCGGCCTCCGAGTCCTTCACCGCCGCTGCGCCGCCCCCACCAGGCGGTGAGGGTGACCACCGGGTTGAGGTGGGCGCCCGAGAGCGGCCCGAAGAGCGTGATGATCAGCCCCAGCCCGATGGCCGAGGCGAGCGAGTTGGCGACCAGGGCCACGCCCGTGTCGGAGGTGAGTGCTGCGGCTTGGATTCCCGATCCGATGACGACCACGAGGAGGGCGGCGGTGCCGATGAGCTCGGCGGTCGCACGCCGCGACAGAGACGCACTGTTTGTCATACTTTTCTTCCCCTTGAGTGGCAGTTCAGCGGAAAATGTATTCCGTATCTTGGAAACGCGATAGGGGGAGTCCAGGTTCGGGAGAGCGGTGAAAATTCGCTGCGCGGGACCCCGCCGAGCCGTCACGCTGGGCCGATGGATGACAAGCGCACCGTCAAGGTGTCCAAATACGTCTCGAAACACCTCCGCCATCAGCCGGAACGCATCGGACTGGTGCTCGACCCGCACGGCTGGGTGGAGATCGACGATCTTCTCGGCGCCGCGGCCGCCCACGGCTTCCCCATCAGTCGCGCCGAGCTCGACCACGTTGTCGCCGCCAACGACAAGCAGCGGTTCGCCGTCGACGGCAGCCGGATCCGCGCCAGCCAGGGGCACACCGTCCCCGTGGACCTGGGGCTGCCGGAGGCCGAACCGCCCGCGTACCTCTACCACGGCACCGTCGCCGCCTCCCTGGACGCGATCCGCAATGAGGGACTGCGCCCGATGGCCCGCCACCACGTCCACCTCTCCCCGGACCGGGAGACCGCGACCCGCGTCGGCGCACGGCGCGGTCGCCCGGTCGTCCTCGCCGTGGACGCGGGGGCGATGCGCGCCGCGGGGCACGTCTTTCGGATCAGTGCCAATGGGGTGTGGCTGGTGGACTCCGTGCCGCCGCAATTCCTGCGGTTCCGATAGCCCGGAGAATCCCGGTGGATGCAACGGAGATGCCCGGGAGGAGCCGGGGAGAAGATCCGGAGAAGCCCCGCAGACACCGGAATTCACCGAGGGATTGTCAGATCATCCCCCTACTCTGTTCCTCACTCCGGGATCTGTGAGGGGGGTACCTCGCGGTCGCCGAACAACCCGTACCACCACGCGAGGTGACGCCCCATGATGTCCGATGAACCTCATCCGAACACCTTCCAGGTCGACCTGCGCGGCCTGGTCGACCTCCTCTCCCACCACCTCTACTCCAGCCCCCGCGTGTATGTCCGCGAGCTCCTCCAGAACGCCGTCGACGCCGTCACCGCCCGCCACGCCCTGGACCCCGAAGCCGAGATCTCCATCCGCCTGTCGGCGACCGGCAACCGGGTGACCATCGAGGACAGCGGCATCGGCCTGACCGCTGGCGAAGCCCACTCCCTCCTCGCCACCATCGGCCGCAGCTCCAAGCGCGGGGGCCCGCACGGCCTGGAGACCACCCGCCAGGAGTTCCTCGGCCAGTTCGGCATCGGCCTGCTCGCCTGCTTCGTCGTCGCCCGCCAGATCCGCGTGGTCACCCGCTCCGCCCGCGACCCCCAGGCCGCGCCCGTCGAATGGCTGGCCACGGACGACGGCTCGTACACCGTCCGCGAGCTGCCCTCCGACGCCCGCCCGGAACCCGGCACCACCGTGGTCCTGGAGGCCCGCCCCGGCGCCGAGGAGTGGACCGTCCCGGCGAAGGTCGAGCAGCTGGCCCGCGACTACGGCTCCCTGCTGCCCTACGACATCACCTTCGACGACGGCTCCGCCGCCGGGCCCCGCCCGGTCACCGACCGGCCCGCCATCTGGGACCGGCCCTTCCCCACCCCGGCGGCCCGCCGCGTGGCACTCGCCGGGCACTGCACGGAGCTCTTCGGTTTCACGCCGCTCGACAGCATCGACCTCGACCTGCCCGTGGCCGGAGTGCGCGGCGTCGCGTACGTCCTGCCCGAGCCGACCAGCCCCGCCCACCGGTCCGGACACCGCGTCCACCTCAAGGGCATGCTGCTGACCGACAAGGCCGACAACCTGCTGCCCGACTGGGCGTTCTTCGTCCGTGCCGTGCTGGACACCGACACCCTGCGGCCCACCGCCTCCCGCGAGAACCTGTACGACGACGAGACCCTGGCCGCCGTGCGCGAGGCCCTCGGCGCCCGCGTCCGCGCCTGGCTCGCCGAGCTCGCCACCAGCGAACCCGAGCGGCTGGCCGCCTTCCTGGGCGTCCACCACCTCGGAGTGAAGTCGCTGGCGCGGCACGACGCCGAGCTGCTCGGACTGATGCTGCCCTGGCTGCCGTTCGAGACCAGCGACGGCTCGATGAACCTGGAGGAGTTCGCCGCCGGGCACACCGAGATCCACTTCACCCGGACCGTGGAGGAGTTCCGCCAGATCGCCCCGATCGCGGCGGCCCACGGCCTCGGAGTCATCAACGCCGGCTACACCTACGACGCCGACCTGCTGGCCCTGCTGCCCGCCGTACGCCCGGAGCTCAAGGTCACCGAGCTCGACGCGGGAGCCGTCACCGAGCGCCTCGATCCGGTCCCGACCTCCGCCGAGCTGGCCCTGGCCCCCTTCCTGGCCACCGCCCGGACCCGGCTGGAACCCCAGAGCTGCGACGTGGTCCTGCGCGCCTTCCAGCCCGCCGCCGTCCCCGCGCTCTACCTCGACGACCGCCAGGCCCGGCAGGAGCGCGACCGCACCGCCGCCCTGGAGACCGCCGACTCGCTGTGGAGCGGCATCCTCGGTTCGCTGCGCGGCTCCGCTCCGCGCGCCCGCCTCGTGCTCAACCACAACAACCCGCTCATCCGGCGGATCGCCGCCCTCCCCGACGAGGCCCTGACCGCCACCGCCGTCGAATCGCTGTACGGACAGGCCCTGCTGAGGTCGCAGCGACCGCTGCGCGCGGCCGACACCACCCTGCTCAACCGGGCCTTCCTCGGACTCCTGGAATGGGCGACGCACCCCGTCACCAGCACGGACAGTACGGACGGCACCGATGCCCAGGAGGAGCAGAAGTGAGCACGATGACGCGCGAGGAGATCGAGCGCGGGCTGGCCGAGAACCGCCGGGCTCCGGGCGGGACCGCACGCAACGCGCACGCCGAGGAGCTGTCCGCCGCCGCAGAGGCGACCGGGGACCGCCCGCTGTTCCGTGCGGCACTGGACAACCTGATCAACGCCTACCTCTACAGCTCCGAGTCGCCGAAGATGCTCGTCCCCTTCGCCCGGCTGCTCCAGGAGTACGACAAGGACCAGGGCGCCTTCGACGAGTGGGACGCCCACTCGCTGTTCTGGCAGTTCAAGTGGATCGCCAGCGCCATCGGCCACTCTCCCGAAATCCCGCTGGAGTCGGCCGCCGGCTGGCTCGACGAGATGGAGCGCCGCTACCGGATCGCCGGCTACAGCGAGCGTCCCGTGCGGGAGGCCGAGCTGTGGCTCGCCGACGCGACCGGAGACGACGAGCGGGCGGGACGCGCGTACGCGCGCTGGCAGGCAGCCGACCGCGACGACATGAGCGACTGCCACGCCTGCGAACTCAACAGCCAGGGCCAGTACGCCGTACTGCGCGGCGACGACACCGGGGCCCTGGGGGTCTGGCAGCCGGTCCTGTCCGGCGAGCAGACCTGCGCCGAGGAGCCCCACCGGGTCCTGGCCGCCTCGCTGCTGCCGCTGGTGCGGATCGGCCGGTTCGAGGAGGCACGCTCGGCCCATCTGCGCGGATACCGGCTCGCCCGCGACAAGGAGAGCCTGCTGCCCTCGGTGGGACGGCACATCGAGTTCTGCGCGCTCACCGGTAACGAGTCCCGCGGCCTGGAGATCCTTGCCGAGCACGCGGCGCACGTGGCCCCGCTCGCCAACCTCTCCGACCGGCTGGCCTTCCACGGCGGAATCCTCGTCCTCCTGCGCCGGCTGACGGAGCTGGGCCACGGACAGAGTCCCGCCGTCCCCTACGAGGGCAGGCCGCACACCGTGTCCGAGCTCTACGAGGTGCTGCGCGCGGGCTCGCTCGCCGTCGCCCGGCGGTTCGACGCGCGCAACGGCTCCACCCGGGTCTCGGAGCGGTTCCTCGCCCGGATCGACGCGGCCCCGCTGGCCGCGGTCCTGCCCCTGGGCGTACGCAGCTCCGCGCTCGCGGCGCTCCCGCAGCCGGGCCCCGCCCCGGTGCCCAGGGCGGCGGTCCCGGCCCAAGGCTTCGCGGAACTCGTGGCACGGGCCCGGGAGGCACGCGACCTCGGGCACCCCGGCGCGGACGCCCTCTGGGAGCAGGTGGCCCTGCGCCCCGAGGCGGCGGCCGGGTCCGATCCGCTGGTCGCCGCCGATCTGGCGGACCACCGGGCCCTGGCGGCCGCTCGGGCCGGCGCCGGCGACGCCGCGGGACTGCTGGCCGGCGTACGCGAGCGCTACCGGGAGCTGGGGCTCGCGGAACGCGCCGCCCTGGCAGAGCTGCGGCTGGCGACCGTGGCCGCGCAGTCGGGCACCGAGCCGGGGGAGCTGCGCGCGCTGCTGGCCGTCGCCCTGCGCGCCGCCGAGGCGCTGGACGCGGACGACCCGCTGCGGACCCGGCGGATCGCGCTCGCGGAGCTGACCGGGATCCGGGTGGAGTCGTACCTGCGCTCGGTCGAGGCCTCCACGGACCCCGAACACGGGCACGGCGACGGGCACGGCGACGGGCACGGGCACGATCCGGAGCACGGACACGGACACGGGCGCGGTCACGGTCACGGCGAGCTGGCCGCCGAACTCGCCGCCTTCGCCGATGCCTACGGCGCGGCCCTGCCCGACGTGGTGGCGGAGGCCGAGGAGATGCTGGGCCGCCTCGCCCTCTCGCAGGGCGACCCGGAACGTGCCGTGACCCTGCTCGCCGGATCCGCCGACCGCTCGGTGGCAGCGGGCCGGCCGTGGCTCGCCGTCGACCCGCTCGTGCTGCGCGCCGGCGTGCTGATGTCGCTGGACCGGACTGCGGAGGCCGAGGAGGCGGCCCGAGCCGGCCTGACGCACGCCGCAGAGGTGACCGACGCCGAGGCACAGGGCGTCGTACGGCTCACCCTCGCCGACATCCTGTGGGCGCGCGGCGAGGCGGACGCGGAGGCCGCTCGGCACGCTCTGGACGCAGCTCACTGGTTCGACCAGGCCGGGCTCACCGCCGACGGCGGGGCCCAGGCGCGGCTGCTGCTCGCCCGGTGCCACGCCCGTGAGGGCCACACCGCCGAGGCGGCCGAGGTGCTGCAGTCGACGCTGCCGGACCTGCTGGAGCACGGTGAGGGCCAGGCCGTCTCCGCACGGGAGTTCCTGGGCGACCTGCTGCGCGAACTGCACGATCCCCGGGGCGCGGCCGAGCAGTACCTGCTGGCGGCCGAGCTCGCCGAGGACTGGGAGGATCCGCGTCCGCAGGCGAACTTCGCCCAGGCTGCCGCCGATCAGCTCTCCGAGGCGCAGCTGGTGCCGGAGGCCGTCGCCGCGTACGAGCGGGCCCTGGACCTGCGCCGGCGCTCGAAGGACGCACCGGTCTCCGAGGTGCGGATCCTGCGGTCGCTGGCCTGGCTGGGGCTGCGCGAAGAGGTCACGGACGCGGGGGTGGAAGCGGCCAGGGCCCGGATGGGCGAGGCGGCCGAGGTGCTGACCGCTGCGCTGGCACAGGCTCCCGAAGACCCCGGGGCACGGGCCGAACTGGCCGAGACCTGGAACCAGCTCGCCCAGGTCCTCGACCGCCGGGTCCGCGCCGGCGAGGAGGCGCAAGAGGAAGACCAGGACAGCGGGGACGGCGGGGGCGACGGGGAAGCCCGGGACGACGGCGACCGCGGGGAAGCGGAAGAGCCGGAGGAGAGCCGGGGTTCAAGGCCCGCCGAAGGGCTGAACGCCGCGGAGCTGGAGGCGCTGCGGCTGGAGGAGATCCTGCTGTGGGAGCGGGCCGCCGCCCTCTACGCGGAGCTCGGCCCGGAGCATCTGCAGGCCCGGTTCCAGTGTGTGAACAACGCCGCCTGGACCGAGCACGAGCTGGGCCGGCCCGAAGCCGGCGCCGCCCGGGTCTCGGCACTGGCGGCCGAGGTACGCGCACTGCCCGAGGGGGTGGCCCCGGAATGGCTCCTGGAGAGCGCCGAACGGACCACGGAGCACCTGCTGCGCACCTCGTCCTGAGGAGGCGCGCTGCCGTCGCTCCGAATCCCGGGGCGACGGCGGCGGCACGGCAGCGATTCAGCTCATTCCACCCGTCTCAGCCCACCCGTCTCAGCCCAGCTGGGCGAGCGCCTCGGTGGCGATCCGCTCGAAGACGCCCTGGTCGGCGGCGAAGTCGGAGTCGGGGATCGGCCAGTGGATCACGAGCTCGGTGAATCCGAGCTCCTGGTGGCGGCCGGCGAAGTCGACGAAGGCCGCCACGGACTCCAGCGGCCGCCCCCGGTCCGGGGTGAAGCCGGTGAGCAGGACCTTGTCCAGTTCGGCCGTGTCCCGGCCGGTCTCCGCGCACGCCTTGCCGAGCTTCTCGATCTGGCCGCGCAGGGCCTGGACCGACTGCTCCGGGGTGCCCTCGTCGAAGATCTTCGGGTCGCCTGTGGTCACCCACGCCTGCCCGTACTTCGCGGCGAGCTTCAGGCCGCGCGGGCCGGTCGCGGCGACGGCGAAGGGCAGTCGGGGGCGCTGGACGCACCCGGGGATGTTGAAGGCCTCCTCCGCCGAGTAGAACGTGCCCCGCTGCGAGACGGAGTCCTCGGTGAGCAGCCGGTCGAGCAGCGGCAGGAACTCACCGAACCGGTCGGCGCGCTCCTTGGGGGTCCACGGCTGTTCCTGGCCGAGCACGGTGGCGTCGAAGCCGTTGCCGCCGGCGCCGATGCCGAGCGTGATCCGTCCGCCGGAGACGTCGTCGAGGGAGATCAGCTCCTTGGCGAGCGTCACCGGGTGGCGGAAGTTCGGCGAGGTGACGAGCGTGCCGAGACGCATCCTCTGCGTGGCGGTCGCGGCGGCCGTCAGCGTCGGCAGGGCGCCGAACCACGGCCCGTTGCGGAAGGTCCGCCAGGACAGGTGGTCATAGGTGTAGGCGGCGTGGAACCCCAGCTCCTCGGCACGCTGCCACGTGGCGCGGCCTCCCTCGTGCCAGCGGTCGACGGGCAGGATCACGGTGCTCAGGCGCAGGCTCATGCCCCCGAGCCTACGTCCGCCCCGCAGTGGGTCGTCGGCATCCCCGGCGACACGGCCGGATCGATGCCGTACCAGAGGCCGTCAGGACCAGAGGCCGTCAGGTCCCGTGCTGGGCCTCGCTCCGCCACAGGGCGAGCAGGAAGGCGGAGTAGGGGCGGGCCGGAGGCGCGGTGCTGCATGCCCGGGCCAGGGCGTCGGCCGCGCCGGCCAGGACCTCACCCACCAGCACCGGTTCGCGCTCCGGGTGGTGCGTGCCCGCCCGTTCGCACACCGTGCACAAGGCCATCGCCAGGATCGCGACCCACTTGGCGTGCGGGCCGCCACACGCGTCGCAATCCGCCGCGCGAGCTGAAGGGATGAGCACGTCGCCCCCGTGTGAGGTCGGAACCGGCACCGAGCCGGCAGCGCGAACGGCAGCGGAACCGGCGAGGAGATCCTTCCACCGCCCACTGACAACCATGTCGCGATGTTTCACGTGAAACATCGCCGGCCGTCGGCATGGGCGAAGATGGAGCCGTGACCTCGGCTCCCCAGCGCCCGGACGGGCCAACCCCCGCGACCCGGCTCATCGCCACCGACCTCGACGGCACCCTGCTGCGCGACGACAAATCCGTCTCGGAGCGCACCGTCGCCGCCCTCGCCGCCGCCGAGGAGGCCGGCATCGCGGTGTTCTTCGTGACCGGACGCCCGGCCCGCTGGATGGGGGTGGTCAGCGACCACGTCCAGGGCCACGGCCTGGCCATCTGCGCGAACGGCGCCGCCGTCGTCGACCTGCATGCCCTCGACCGGCACGCCCCCGACCAGCGGCCCACGGGCCGCGAGTTCGTCCAGGTCAGGCCGCTGCCCCGGATCGCGGCACTCAAGGTGGTGGAGGCCCTGCGGGGCGCCGCCCCCGGCACCTCCTTCGCCGTCGAGCTGACCACCGGCATCAACTACGAGCCCCAGTACCCGCCGTTCTTCCAGGACCCCGGCGCCAATGTCGCCACCGCCGAGGAGCTGCTCCACGAGGCCACGGACGACGATTCGGCGCCCGTGCTCAAGGTGCTCGCGCACCACTCCGAGCTGGCGCCGGACGAGTTCCTGGCTTTGGCCCGCTCCGTCGCCGGCGGGTTCGCCTCGATCACCCGATCCAGCCCGACCTCGCTGCTGGAGATCAGCGGCCCCGGGGTCTCCAAGGCGAGCACCCTGGCTCTGTGCTGCGAGGAGCGCGGCATCTCCCCGGCCGAGGTGGTCGCCTTCGGCGATATGCCGAACGACGTGGAGATGCTCGGCTGGGCCGGCACCTCGTACGCGATGGGCAATGCCCATCCGGATGTGATCGCGGCGGCGTCGGGCCGTACGGTCGCCAACAACGAGGACGGCGTGGCCCTGGTCATCGAGCGCATCCTGGCCGAGCGGACCGCCCGCACCGAGGCGTAGCCCGCAACCGAGGCGCAACTACAGCGGGGCCTCCCACACCAGGGTGGTCCCGCCCCCGTCCTCGCCGAGGCCGGGGCCGTACGAGCTGGATCCGCCGAGCGATTCGGCCCGCCGGCGCAGGTTCCGCAATCCGCTGCGCCGCCCGCCCTCGGGGATGCCCACTCCGTCGTCCGAGACCTCCAGCCGGACCCCGGGCCGCCCGTCGGCCAGGCTGATGGTGGAATCCAGCACGACCTCGATCCGGGACGCCTCCGAGTGCCGGAACGCGTTCGACAACGCCTCGCGCAGGGCGGCGATCAGGTTCTTGCCGACGAGCTCGCCGACGACCGCGTCGATGGGTCCGAGGAAGCGGTGCGCGGGCTTGAACCCCAGCGGCACGGCAGCCATGTTGATCTCCCGCAGTACCCGGGTGCGCAGTCCCGAGGGGGCCTCCGCCGGTCCCTGCTGGAGCGCGAAGATCGCGGTGCGGATCTCCTGGATCGTCACGTCGAGCTCGTCCACGGCCTTGCCGACACCCTCGCGGACCTCCGGGACGACGGAGCGGCGCTGGGCACCCTCCAGCATCATCCCGGTGGCGAAGAGCCGCTGGATGACCAGGTCGTGCAGGTCGCGGGCGATCCGGTCGCGGTCCTCGAACACGGCGAGGCGCTCCCGGTCCCGCTGCGCCTCCGCCATCATCAGCGCCAGGGCCGCCTGGGAGGCGAACTGCGTGGCCAGGGTCCGCTCCGCCTCGGTGAACGGGCGCTTTCCGCGCGCCCGCGGCGTGACGAGGGCGCCCAGCACCCGGCCCCCGCTCTGCAGCGGAAGCATCATGCAGGCGCCGTACTGGCTGGTCAGGCGGCTGATCATGCGCGGGTCCGAGGCGGCGTCGTCCACGAAGACCGGCTCGCCCTCCAGCAACCGGGCCACCACCGGGCTCTCGGCCGGGATGACGACGCCGAGGGAAGTCGCCGGGTTCTCCGCGGAGACGGCGACGATCTCCATCCCGCCCTCCTCGGCCGGCAGCATCACGATCCCGGCGGCCGAATCGGCGAGCCGGCGGGCCTGTTCGGCGACGACCACGAGCGCGTCGTCCGCGTCCCCGCCCGACAGCAGGGCCGTGGTGACGGCGACCGAGCCGTCGATCCAGCGCTCGCGCTGGGTGGCGGCCTCGTAGAGCCGGGCGTTGCCGATGGCGATGCCCGCCTCGGTCGCCAGCACCCGGACCATGTGGACGTCGTAGTCGTTGAATTCGCCGCCGCCGTTCTTCTCCGCCAGGTAGAGGTTCCCGAAGATCTCTCCCTGGACCCGGATCGGAACGCCGAGGAAGGTCTTCATCGGCGGGTGATGGGCGGGGAAGCCCGCGGAGCGCCGGTCCTTGGTCAGGTCGGCGAGGCGGACCGGGTCGGGGTTCGCGATCAACGCGCCCAGCAGGCCGCGCTTTCCGTCGGGGCGGTGCCCGATCTTCTTCGCCAGGGCGTCGCTGATGCCGAAGGTGACGAAGTCGGAGAGCCCCCGGCCCTCGGTGTCGACGACGCCGATGGCCGCGTAGCGCGCGCCCGCGAGCTCGGCGGTCGTCTCGCAGATCCGGTCCAGCGTGGAGTGCAGTTCGAGGCCGGTACCGACCGACCGCATGGCCTCCAGGAGTTGCGGCACCCGGGCCGTGAGCTCGGTGGACAGCCCCTGGAGACTCCGGGTCGCGGCGGTCGCGGCCTCCATCGGATCGGACGATTCCGGTGAGGACTCCGGCGGGTACTCGGGCGATTCCTGCGACTCCTGCGCTGACATGCCCTTGAGCCTAGTTAGTCCCCTTTAGCGAGGAAAGTCGAGCCTGCCCCGAGCCGACCGTCAGGTCCGCCTCCCGCTCCCGCTCCAGCAGCGCGCGCAGCGGACCGGGGGCCGCCGCCAGCTCTGCGTACGCGCCGCGCTGGACCACCGCACCGCCGTCCAGGACGAGCACCTCGTCGACCGCTTCCAGGCCGGCCAGCCGGTGCGTGATCAGCACGGTGGTGCGGCCCTCGGTCGCGGCCAGCAGGTCCGCGGTCAGCGCGTCGGCGGTGGCCAGGTCCAGGTGCTCGGCCGGCTCGTCCAGGACGAGGACCGGGAAGTCCGCGAGCAACGCCCGCGCCAGGGCGAGACGCTGGCGCTGGCCACCGGAGATCCGCTCGCCGTGCTCGCCGACCAGCGTGTCCAGCCCGTCCGGGAGCCCCTCGGCCCACTCCAGCAGCCGGGCCGCGGCGAGGGCCTCCCGCAGCCGCTCCTCGCTCGCCCCCGGGGCGGCCAGGCGCAGGTTCTCCCGTACCGAGCTGTCGAAGATGTGCGCGTCCTGGGCACACAGGCCCACGACCCGGCGCACGTCGTCCCCGTCGAGGGCGCGCGCATCGGTCCCGCCCAGGGTGTACGCACCTTCGTGCTGGTCCAGGAAGCGCAGCAGGACCTGTGCCAGCGTGGTCTTGCCGGCTCCCGAGGGCCCGACCACCGCGATCCGGCGGCCCGCCTCCAGGGTCAGGTCGAGCCCGCTCAGCGCCTCCTTCTCCTGCCCGGGGTGGCGGGCGGCGAGCCCCGTCAGCCGCAGCGGGAAGGGCGAGGCGGGCAGGGCTTCGGGCCGCTCCGGCTCGGTGACCGGGGCGGGCGTATCGATGACTTCGTAGACCCGCTCGGCGCTGCGCCGGACCCGCTGGCGGTACTGGACGGCCTGCGGAAGCCCGCTGACGGCCTCGAAGGCGGCCAGCGGGGTCAGGACCACCACCGCCATGGCCACCCCGGACAGCCGGCCCCCCGCGACGGCGTTCGCCCCGACGGCGGCCGAGCAGACCACGGTCAGGCCGCTCGCCACGGCCGACAGCCCGCTCCCGAGCCCGGTGACGGCGGCCGCGCGGGCCGCGATCCCGGTCAGTGTGCGGTCGCTGTCCTTCGCGGCGGCCTTGCGCGCGGCGAGCGCTCCGGCGACGGTGAGCTCCGCGGTTCCGGTGAGCAGATCCGCCACACGGCTGGCGAGCTCGCCCCGGGCGGGCGCCAGCCGGCGTTCCGTCCGGCGGGCGCACACCGCGCTGACCAGCGGTACCCCGACACCGGCGGCCAGCAGCCCGACGGCCAGCACCGCCCCGGCCCCGGGCAGCAGCCAGGCGGTGAACGCCACCGAGCCGGCGCCCACGAGCACCGCGGTACCGACGGGCAGCAGCCAGCGCAGCCAGTAGTCCTGCAGGGCGTCCGCGTCGGCCACCAGCCGGGTCAGCAGATCCCCGCGCCGCTGGGTGCGCAGTCCGGCGGGCGCGATGCGCTCCAGCCGCTGGAACACCGAGACGCGCAGGTCGGCGAGCATCCGCAGGACGGCATCGTGGGACACCAGCCGCTCCGCGTAGCGGAAGACGGCCCGTCCCATGCCGAAGGCGCGCGTGGCGGTGACGGCCACCATCAGGTAGAGCACCGGCGGCTGTTCGGAGGCGCGCGAGATCAGCCATCCGGAGACTGCCATCAGCCCGACGCTGCACCCGACGGCCAGCGCCCCGAGGAACAGCCCGAGCCTGAACCGTCCCTGCCAGGCCTTGGCCACCCCCCGTACCCGCCTGAGCGGATCGCCGCCGCCGGCATCGGCACCGCCCGTGCCGCCCGCCCGCTCCGGGGCGTCCCCGAGGATCCATTCGCCGGGGTCGCGCGGCACCGGTCCCGGCGCCGTCCGTGCCGCCCGCGCGGCGGGAAGGGGCCCGGCGGGGCCGGACCCGACCCTCACGACCCGGTCGGCCAGCGCCAGCAGCGCCGGCCGGTGCACCACCAGCAGGACGGTCCGCCCGACCGCGAGGCGGCGTACCGCCTCCACCACGGCAGCCTCGGTCTCGCCGTCCAGGGCCGCCGTCGGCTCGTCGAGCAGGAGCACCGGCCGGTCCGCCAGGAACGCCCGCGCCAGGGCCAGCCGCTGGCGCTGCCCGGCGGACAGCCCGGCACCGCCCTCGCCGAGCAGGGTGTCGACGCCCCGCGGCAGGGCCCGTACGAACTCCCACGCCCCGGCGTCCACCAGGGCGGCGGTCACCTCGGCATCGGCGGCCCCGGGCCGCGCCAGCCGTACGTTCTCCGCGATCGTCCCGGCAAACAGGTGCGGCCGCTGCGGAACCCACGCAATCCGCTCCCGCCACTGCTCGGGCGCCAGCTCGGCCAGGTCCGCGCCCCCGACCCGGACCCTGCCCGCACTCGGCGTCACGAAGCCCAGCAGCACCTGCAGCAGCGTGGACTTGCCCGCGCCGCTCGGACCGGTGAGGGCCACGCATTCGCCCGGTTCCACGGTCAGCGAGACGGGTCCGGGGGAGTCCTCACCCCGGCCCTCGTACCGGACGGCCACCCCGTCGAGCTCGATCCGCAGCCCTTGGACGGCGACGTCGGCCGTGCCCTGCGAAGCGGCGACCGGGGTCTCCAGCACCTCGAAGATCTCTTCCGCGGCGGCCAGCCCCTCCGCCGCCGCGTGGTACTGCGCCCCGACCTGACGCAGCGGCAGGTACGCCTCGGGCGCCAGGACCAGGATGACCAGCCCGGTGTAGAGGTCCAGCTCCCCGTGGACGAGCCGCATGCCGATGGTCACGGCGACCAGCGCCACCGACAGGGTCGCCAGCAGTTCCAGGGCGAACGAGGACAGGAACGCGATGCGCAGCGTGCGCATCGTCGCCTGCCGGTAGTCATCGGTGATCTTGCGGATGGACTCCGCCTGCGCCTTGGCACGGCCGAAGACCTTCAGGGTCGGCAGGCCCTCCACCACATCCAGGAAGTGCCCCGAGAGGCGGGACAGCAGCCGCCACTGGCGGTCCATCCGGGACTGGGTGGCCATGCCGATCAGGATCATGAACAGGGGGATCAGCGGCAGCGTGACCACGATGATGGCCGCCGATACCCAGTCCTCGGTGACGATCCGCGCGAGCACCGCCACGGGGACGACGATCGCGAGCCCGAGCTGGGGCAGGTACCGCGAGAAGTAGTCGTCGAGGGCGTCCACTCCCCGGGTGGCCAGGGCCACCAGGGACCCGGTCCTCTGTCCGCTCAGCCAGCCGGGTCCGAGGTCCGCCGCCCGCTCGAGCAGCCGGCCGCGCAGTTCCGACTTCACCGCCGCGCTCGCCCGGTGCGCGGCCAGCTCGGTCAGCCAGGCGACCAGGCCCCGGCCGAGCGCCACCGCCGCGAGCAGCAGCAGCGGCGTCCGCAGGGCTTCGCCGTCCAGTCCGTCCTCGAAGGCACCGACCACGATCTCGGCGATGAGCATCGCCTGGCCGACGACCAGCCCCGCTCCGGCGAGCCCGAGGGCCACCACCGCCCCCAGGAAGAGGCGTGTGGAGCGGGCGTACCGAAGCAGGCGCGGGTCGATCGGTTTCACGTGAAACATCCCCCAGGCAGGATCAGGCGGGGCGGGACGGGCGGAGCGGGATCAGTGCACGTCGACGATGTGCTGGGTGCCGATGCGCTTGCGGAACACCCAGTAGGTCCACGCCTGGTAGAGCAGGACGAGCGGGGTCGCCACCGCCGCGCACCAGGTCATGATCTTCAGGGTGTACGGGCTGGACGAGGCGTTGGTGACCGTGAGGTTCCAGGCGCTGTCCAGCGAGGACGGCATGACGTTCGGGAACAGGGTCAGGAAGAGCATGGCGACGGCGGCCGCGATGGTGACTCCCGACAGGGCGAACGCCCAGCCCTCCCGGCCCTTGAAGGTGAAGCCGAGGGCGCCGACCAGGGCCAGGACCGCCACGAGCATGGCGATGAGACTCCAGCCGTCACCGCGCGAGGCCTGGGTCCAGATCAGGAAGGCGAGCGCCAGGACGGCGGTCACCACCCCGAGCCGCATGGCCAGCTTGCGCGAGCGGTCCCGGATGTCACCGACCGTCTTGAGCGAGGTGAACACCGCGCCGTGGAAGGTGAACAGGGTCAGCGTGACCAGGCCGCCGAGGATCGAGTAGACGTTGAGCAGGTCGAAGAAGTTTCCGACGTACTCCATGTCCTGGTCGATCTTCACTCCGCGGACGATGTTGGCGAAGGCCACGCCCCACATGAACGCGGGGATCAGCGAGGTCCAGAAGATCGCGTGTTCCCAGTTGGTCTGCCACTTGTCCTCGGGCCGCTTGTGGCGGTATTCGAAGGCGACCCCGCGGATGATGAGGCAGATCAGGATGACCAGGAGCGGCAGGTAGAAGCCGGAGAAGAGGGTGGCGTACCACTCCGGAAAGGCGGCGAAGGTCGCGCCGCCGGCCGTGAGCAGCCAGACCTCGTTGCCGTCCCACACGGGCCCGATCGTGTTGATCAGGACCCGCTTCTCCGTGCGGTTGCGGGCGAGCAGCTTGGTCAGGACGCCGACTCCGAAGTCGAAGCCCTCCAGGAAGAAGTAGCCGGTCCACAGAACGGCGATGAGCACGAACCAGACGTCGTGGAGTTGCATGGTGTGGTCTCCTCAGCCTCAGTACGAGAAGGCCATCGGCCGGTCGGGGTTCTTGTCGTCTCCGCCGATCTTGGTCGGCGGGTTGAGGTCGGCCTCGGTGAGCTCGGGCGGGCCGGCCTTGACGTACTTCACGAGGAGCTTGACCTCGATCACGGCGAGCACGGCGTAGAGCAGCGTGAAGCCGATCATCGAGGTGAGCACCTCGCCCTGGGAGACGTTCGGCGAGACCGCGTCCCGGGTGCGCAGGACTCCGTAGACCACCCAGGGCTGGCGGCCCATCTCGGTGAAGATCCAGCCCCAGGAGTTGGCGATCAGCGGGAAGCCCATGGTCCAGAGCGCGATGATCCAGTACCAGTTCGTGAACTTGGGGCTCAGCGCCTTCTTGAAGAGGACCAGGTGCGGTACCTCGTCCTCACCGGTGCGCAGTCCCGGCGGCAGCATGAACTTCTTGCGGGTCAGCCAGAGCCCCAGCATGCCGACGCCGAGCGAGGCCATGCCGAAGCCGATCATCCAGCGGAAGCCCCAGTAGGCGACGGGGATGTTGGGCCGGTAGTCACCGGGCCCGAACTTCTCCTGCTCGGCCTTGTTGACGTCGTTGATGCCCGGGACGAAGGAGGTGAAGTCGTCGTTGGCCAGGAAGGACAGCAGGCCCGGAATCTCTATCGCGACCGTGTTGTGGCCCTTTTCCACGTCGCCGTAGGCGAAGAGGGAGAAGGGCGCCGGCGCCTCGCCGTCCCACAGCGCCTCGGCGGCAGCCATCTTCATCGGCTGCTGCTTGAACATCACCTTGCCGAGCAGGTCTCCGCTGATGGCGGTTCCCAGACCGGCGATGATCATGACGACCAGGCCGAGTCGCAGCGAGGTCCGCATGACCGGGATGTGCTTCTTGCGGGCGAGGTGGAAGGCCGCGATGCCGACCATGAACGCGCCGCCGACGAGGAAGGCCGCCGTCATGGTGTGGAAGAACTGGGTCAGCGCGGTGTTCTGCGTGAGCACCAGCCAGAAGTCGGTGAGCTCGGCCCGGCCGCGCTCGGGATTCATCCGGTAGCCGACCGGGTGCTGCATCCAGGAGTTCGCCGCGAGGATGAAGTACGCGGACAGGATGGTGCCGATCGAGACCATCCACATGCAGGCCAGGTGGATCTTCTTCGGCAGCTTGTCCCAGCCGAAGATCCACAGGCCGATGAAGGTGGACTCGAAGAAGAAGGCGATGAGCGCCTCGAAGGCCAGCGGGGCTCCGAAGATGTCACCGACGAACCGCGAGTAGTCGGACCAGTTCATGCCGAACTGGAACTCCTGGACGATGCCCGTGACGACACCCATCGCGATGTTGATCAGGAACAGCTTGCCCCAGAACTTGGTGGCCTTGAGGTACTTCTCCTTTTCCGAACGCACCCAGGCGGTCTGCAAGATCGCGACGAGCGCGGCCAGGGAGATCGTCAAGGGAACGAAGAGGAAGTGATAGACGGTGGTAATACCGAACTGCCATCGCGCCAGGGTCTCTGGCGCCAAAGCTAGGTCCACGTCGTCGTCTCCTTCGTTTTCGCCGTGGTCACAGCCGCAGTTTGCCTCTTGCATCCCACCAATCCGGGAGGAAGCAGGACACGCTTGTGAACGCGTTCACATTCACAAGCATTATGTCGCACTGCTGTCCGCATCTTCCAGGGGGGTCCCCCCCTAGCGAATAAATTCAACAGATTGTTGAATGCGACCCATGAAGATTCGATTCCTCTGGCCCGCCGGCCAGCTCACCGCAACGCTCGACGAGACCCCTACCGCCAAGGCGCTCGCCGACGCGCTCCCCATTTCCGCCTCGGCCAACACCTGGGGGGAGGAGGTCTACTTCGACACCGGCGTCTCCGTGGCCCTGGAGCACGACGCCCAGCAGGTCGTCGAGCCCGGCACGGTCGCGTTCTGGACCGAGGGCGACGCGCTCGCGCTGCCCTACGGCCCCACCCCGATCTCCCGAGGGGGCGAGAGCCGCCTGGCGAGCCCGTGCAACGTCCTCGGCTCGTTCGACGGCGACCCCCGCCTGCTGGCCACCGTCCGCGACGGCGACCCCATCCGCGTGGAGCTGGCCTGACCGGGAGCTGGCCTGACCGGGAGCCGGTCGGGCCTCAGCCGGTCGGGCCGCAGCCAACCCGGCCGGACTGACCGATCGGCTCCCGGGAGCTCTAGAGCTCCTTGAAGAACGCCTCCGCCGTGTGCAGGAAGAGGTCGTTCGCCTCGGGCTCGCCGATCGTGACCCGCAGGCCCTCGCCCGCGAAGGGCCGGACCACCACGCCGGCCTTCTCGCAGGCCGCCGCGAAGTCGGCGGTCCGCTCCCCGAGCCGCATCCACACGAAGTTGGCCTGCGTCTCGGGCACCACGGTCCAGCCCTGGGCCAGCAGCGTCCCGTAGACCCGGGCGCGCTCGCCCACCAGCGATCCGACCCGGCCCATCAGCTCGTCCTCGGCCCGCAGCGAGGCGACCGCCGCGTCCTGGGCGAGCTGGCTGACACCGAAGGGCACCGCGGTCTTGCGCAGCGCCGCGGCCACCGGCTCGTGCGCCACGGCGAAGCCGACGCGCAGGCCGGCGAGACCGTACGCCTTGGAGAACGTACGCAGCACGGCCACATTGGGGCGGCTGCGGTAGAGCTCGATGCCGTCCGGAACCTCGACGTCGCGCACGAACTCCTTGTACGCCTCGTCGAGGACGACGAGAACGTCGGAGGGCACCCGGTCCAGGAACCGCTCCAGCTCTGCACGGCGCACCGCGGTGCCGGTGGGGTTGTTGGGGTTGCAGACGAAGATCAGGCGGGTCCGCTCGGTGATCGCCTCGAACATCGCGTCCAGGTCGTGCACGTCCCCCTCGGCCAGGGGTACCTGGACCGAGGTCGCACCCGAGATCTGAACGATGATCGGATAAGCCTCGAAAGACCGCCAGGCGTAGATGACCTCGTCGCCCGGACCCGCCGTCGACTGGATCAGCGACTGGGCGACCCCGACCGAACCGGTGCCGGTGGCGATGTGCTCGACCGGGACCCCGAACCGCTCCGCGAGTTCGTTCACCAGACCCGTGCACGCCATGTCCGGGTACCGGTTGAAGTGGCCGGCCGCCGCGACCGCGCTCTCCAGCACCCCAGGCAGGGGCGGGTACGGGTTCTCGTTCGAGGACAGTTTGAAAGCGACCGGGCCGCCCGCCGCAGCGGGCTTCCCGGGCTTGTAGGTGGGGATGCCGTCCAGCTCGGCGCGCAGCTTCGGGCTCTTCTCGCTCACCGCAGGTCCTCCTCGACCATCCCGTACGACGTCGCCGTCGACTCAATACTCCTCACCTTATGAGGATTCCGTCCATCCGAGAACGGCAGGCGCCTGGAATGCGGGAGAGCGCACGCATATATGCGTGCGCCGGTGGCCTGCGCCGTGGCGCGCGTCCCTCGTACAGGTGAGTTGAGCAGAGCCCGGGAGCGCACCGTTTTGGCATGCACGGTCCCGTCGACAAGGGCACCAGACACCGTTCGTGACCAAACACCTTCATTTCCAAGGTCATTGGGGGTGGCGAACCATGCAGAATCGTGCCTGTCAACGCGTGCATATGCATCCGGACCGCCCTGCCCACCGAGCCCTACTATCGGCTCGCCATGACAGCAGCAGGGAAGCATCAGGTGAGCCGGACCGAGACCACCCGGCGGGCCGCCGGCCGACAGGGCCGGGCCGGCATCAGGGACGTGGCCGCCGCGGCGGGCGTCTCGATCACGACCGTCTCCGACGCCCTCAACGGGAAGGGACGGCTGCCGGACGCCACCCGCCGCCACGTTCGCGAGGTCGCAGACCGGCTGGGCTACCGCCCTTCCGCGGCGGCCCGCACCCTCCGTACCGGCAAGTCGGGCCTCATCGGCCTGACCGTGACGACGTACGGGGATGAACCTTTCACCTTCACCGAATTCGCGTACTTCGCCGAGATGGCCAGGGCCGCCACCTCCGCCGCGCTCGCCCGCGGCTACGCCCTCGTCATCCTCCCCGCCACCTCCCGACACGACGTCTGGTCCAACGTGGCCCTCGACGGCACCGTCGTCATCGACCCCTCCGACCACGATCCCGTCGTCACCGAACTGGTCCGCCAGGGTCTGCCCGTCGTCTCCGACGGACGCCCCGCCGGCTCACTCCCCGTCACCGCCTGGGTCGACAACGACCACGAGGCCGCCGTCCTGGGCCTCCTCGACCACCTCGCCGCCGCCGGAGCCCGCCGCATCGGGCTGCTGACCGGCACCACCACCGACACCTACACCCGGCTCTCCACCACGGCCTACCTGCGCTGGTGCGAACGCGTGGGCCAGGACCCCGTCTACGAGTCCTACCCCGCCCACGATCCGTGCGCCGGCGCCGTCGCCGCCGACCGGCTGCTCGCCCGGCCCGACCGGCCCGACGCCGTCTACGGTCTGTTCGACCCCAACGGCACCGACCTGCTCGCCGCCGCCCGGCGCTACGGCCTGCGCGTTCCCGAGGATCTGCTGCTCGTGTGCTGCAGCGAATCCACCGTGTACGCCAACACCGAACCGCCCATCACCACTCTGTCCCTCAAACCGCGCCGCATCGGCACCGCAGTCGTCCAGCTGCTCATCGACGCCATCGAGGGCGTCGACACGGGCGGACCCGTCGAACAGGTCATCCCGACCGAGCTGATCATCCGTACCTCGTCCCAGCGCAGGCAGCCCCGTACGACCGTCAGCCCGCCCCGATCCCCGGCACAGGACTGACCACCACGCCGGCCCAACGGCGGGGCCTGGGCCCCGCCGAGGATTTCCGCAACACCGATATCGGGAGAAACCGGCAGGAAGGACCGGTTCCGCTCAGGATTCACCACCCCTGGTGCGTCACAGAGCGCGAGCTGCATTCCTATGATGGGCGCACGACATCACGGACCCTCCGCCCCAGAGGCGGGAGGTCCGCAGGTGTACGGCAGCGCGACGGTGGTGGAGGGGTCGATGACTCAGGGGGCCGGTCAGGGACCCGCGGTGCGGACGGACACCGAGCGGGACTTCCGGTTGCCGGTCGCCGAACCCGCCGCGCATACCGTCCCCCCGGGGACCGCAGCAGCCGGATCGGGCGGTCCCGCGGGGCTCGGGGCGGACGCACCCGTCTACGGCGAGTACCCCGCGTACTACGGCGCGGGCCCGGCTCCCGTCCCCGCGCAGCACGGATACGGCCACGAAGGCCCGTACGGCGCCGCCGGCGCCCCCGGCGAGCCCGGCCACCCCATGGGCCACGCCTCCGAGGACAGCGACCCCGAGGGGTACACCCCGACGCAGCGGGACCTCCCCGTCATCGGGCGCGGCGCCCTCGGCGGCCCCGGTGACACCGTCCAAATCCAGTACGTCCCCCAGGAGACCCCCGGCGAGGGCCCCGGCCCGCTCTACGTCGTCGGCGACGTCCACGGCTACATCGACGAGCTCGTCGCCGAACTGCAGTTCCAGGGGCTCATCGACGCCGACCGCAACTGGTCCGCCGGCAATGCCCGGCTGTGGTTCCTCGGCGACTTCACCGACCGCGGCCCGGACGGCATCGGGGTCATCGACCTCGTCATGCGGCTCTCCGCCGAAGCCGCCGCCGCGGGCGGCTACTGCAAGGCCCTCATGGGCAACCACGAGCTGCTGCTCATCGGCGCCAAGCGGTTCGGGGACACCCCCGTCGTCTCCGGCGCCGGCACCGCGACCTTCCAGGCCGCCTGGCTCCTCAACGGCGGCCAGCGCACCGACATGGACCGGCTGCAGGACGTCCACCTCCAGTGGATGTCCCGGCTGGACGCGGCGGTCCTGGTGGAGGACCACCTGCTCCTCCACTCCGACACCACCGCCTACCTCGACTACGGCGACTCGGTCGAGGACGTCAACGACACCATCCACGAGCTGCTCAACCGCAACGACGCCGACATCACCTGGGACCTGTTCCGCAAGTTCACCAAGCGCTTCGCCTTCCGCGACGAAGAGACCGGTCCCCAGGCCGTGCGCGAGCTCATCGGCACCTACGGCGGCAGCCGCGTCGTGCACGGCCACAGCCCCATCCCGTACCTGCTGGGCGAAGTGGGCACCGAGGACGGCGACGGGGCGCACGGTCCCGAGGCCGTCGTCGGCCCCCACGTCTACGCGGAAGGCCTGGCCATCGCCATGGACGGTGGCGTGACGATGGCGGGCAAACTGCTCGTCGTGCAACTCCCGCTGAACGACTGAGGCTTCCCGGAGCTGGGTATTTCCGGAAAGCCCCTGTCAACGTACGGCGTGGGCGCTCTACCATCGCTCTATCCGTAGCAGGCTCTCCTCCGTTTGTGCCGGTGCCCCGTTCTACGCGGGCATACCGGTCCCTACGGAGCATCGGGGGATGCACATGACCAGCGCTCCGCACCTGCTCACCGAAGACCGACCGGAGTTCGATCGGCTCCTCGACGAGGCGCTGCGCACGGCGAACGCCCGGCCCGAGCTCGCCGCCCTCGGCGAACGGCTGAACGCCGAACAGCTGCGCACCATGGCCATGGGGGCCACCTCGCTGCTGACGGCCGCGGCCGCGGCCGAGTACGACCACTACGTGAAGGTCCGCAAGGAACGGCAGGACGAGATCCTGTCCACCCCCGGAACGACGGGGGAGGAGGACGACGGGCAGGGCGGTGGCGCGGGCGTCAGCGCCGTGGTCGCGGTCCTCGCGCCGGTCCTGGCCGGCACCGCCATGCTGATCTTCCTGCTGGTCGGCTACATCCTGAAGATGATCGAACCCGAACCGGCCTTCGCCGACACGATGCTGACGACGGGCTGGCTCTTCGGCGGCCTCACCGCCGCCGCACTGCTCTTCGCCGTGATCGGGCTGCTCGTCACGGCCCTCCGCAACAGTTCCACCGAGGTGGCGGCGGACGAGACCGAGGCGGTACCCGACGAGGTGGCGCGGGCCCGGGAGGCCTGGCGCAACGCCCTGCTGGAACGGGGCATCGTGCCGTTCCTCCGGGACGCGCTGGCCGATCCCAGCGCGGGGGCCGGCTTCCCGGCCCCCCGAAAGCCGGGGGCCGGGCGCATCCCCAACCTGGGATACTCCCGGCCCGATTTCACCAGTCCCGGGGCCCCGGCTCAGGGGCCCCGTCCCGGCTACGCGTCTCCGGACTTCACCAGCCCGGACTTCGGCGGCCCGGAGACCGGGCCGAAATGAGCACTACAGGCTGTTCGGCGTACCGGAGTAGGCCATATCACCCTTCCATCCGATGCCCTTGGCGCGGAGGCCGACCATCGGGTTCGGAGCAGGCAGGAGCTGTGTCCAGGCCTCGTCCCAGATGAAGGTTCCGCCTCCCACGTCGCCGTGCGTCTGGTACACCTGGCCGGTCGTGGTCAGCACCTTGATGTACGAGTCATTGCCCTGGGCCTCGATGGAGATGCCGCAGGCGAGACCGACGGGGAAGTTCCCGTTGTTGCTGATGTTCTGCCAGCGCGGCACACCGCCGGGCACGGTTGCCTGTCCCGCGTACGCGACCCCACCCACGAGTGCGGCGTGGAAGTCCTCGGTGTTCGAGGGCGAGTAGCTGTCGATGTCGACACACGGACCGGTCGCACCCGTGGCGCCGGTGGCACCCGTCGGACCGGTGGGACCGACGGGACCCGTCGGCCCGGTAGCACCCGATGCGCCGGTCGCACCCGTGGCACCCCGCGGGCCCGTCGGGCCAGTCGCGCCCCTGGGCCCGGTGGGACCCGTCGCACCCTTGTGCCCCTTGGGTCCGCGCGGGCCCCGCGGGCCTACCTTGCAGTCGTCGCCGTGGGCGAGCTGGCCGCCCTCGACCGCTCTGTGGTGCTGGGACTTGCAGTGGTCCGGACCTCCCGGAGCCTCGGCCAGCGCGACTGCCGGGGACGCCAGGCCCCCCAGCACCAGCGCCACCGTGGCGAGCGCGCCTCCCGTCAGCCAGCCGGCCCGACGGGGCAACGGCCCCAGGTAGGTACGGGCCTTGTTCTCAGAACTCATGTACCGCTCCTCGCAGACACCGGATCGAATCGACCTGCGAAGTCCGGAAATATGACCGGGCTCCGCGGGCCATCCTGAGGACCTCGCCCCCCCGAGTCCGATCGGCGCGCCCATCAGTCAGCGGAACGGCCCAGTGGACACCGCCACTTGGCGGCCTGCCGCACGGCCACACGGGTCTGCGCACGGTCACGCCATCCGGCGCAGGATGTTTCACGTGAAACACCCGTCTCTGTTTCACGTGAAACATCCCAGGCTTCGCCCGCCTAACCAGCGGACCGGTCTCCCAACACCCGCCTCCGCTGCGCGACATCCGCCAGCGCCGGCGAGCGCCAGGCTCCGTCCGGGTGGTACAGATTCCGGCCCGGCTCCACGATTTCGTCGATCCGGTCGAGGGTCGCGTCGTCGAGGACCAGCCCGGCGCCCGTCACCAGTGATTCCAGCTGCTCCATGGTCCGCGGCCCGATGATCACCGACGTGACCGCCGGATGCGCCAGCGGGAAGGCCACTGCCAGCTCGGGCAGCGTGCAGCCGATGGAGTCGGCGAGCTCCACCAGCTGCTCCACGGCCTCCAGTTTCGCGACGTTGCCCGGAATCGCGGGGTCGAAGCGGGCGGGAGTCAGCGCCGCCCGCCCCGAAGTCAGGTCAATGGCACCACCGAGCCGGTACTTCCCGCTCAGGAATCCGGATGCGAGCGGGCTCCAGGTCAGGACGCCCATCCCGTACCTCCGGGCCACCGGCAGCACACTGCTCTCGATCCCGCGCGCAAGGATCGAATACGGCGGCTGCTCGGTCCGGAACCTCGGCAGGGCCCGCCGCTCGGCGACGTGGTGCGCCTCCACGATCTCCTCGGCCGGGAAGGTGGAGCAGCCGAAGGCCCGTATCTTGCCGGCCCGGACGAGATCACCGAGGACGGACAGGGTCTCTTCGACGTCCGTGCCGTGATCGGGCCGGTGCACCTGGTAGAGGTCGATCCAGTCCGTGTCCATTCGGCGCAGGCTGTCCTCGACGGCACGGACGATCCAACGGCGGGAGTTCCCGCTGCGGTTGCGGCCCTCGCCCATCTGGAAGTGCACCTTGGTCGCGAGCACGACGTCGTCCCGCCGGCCCTTGAGAGCCTTGCCCACGATCGTCTCGGACTCCCCGGCCGAGTACATGTCCGCGGTGTCCACGAAGTTGATCCCGTGATCGAGCGCGGCGTGGATGATCCGCACACACTCCTCGTGATCCGGATTGCCCACCGCACCGAACATCATCGTGCCGAGGCAGTGCGCACTGACCTCGATGCCGGTCCCACCCAGAATTCGGTATCGCATGCTCATGGGCCCGCACTGTAGGAGCTGGAGCGCACTCCAGCGCAAGCACAAAGACGCCGGGCCGCTCCTTGAGGAGCGGCCCGGCGCTTGGGTTCACTGGCGGGTCATGGGGTTGCTTCCGCCGGAGTCACCCGTGCGGTTGCTAGCCGCGGTGCTTGTTGCCCTTGTCGGCCATGTGCTTGGCGGCCGGCTTCTTGGCAGCCTGGTTCTTGACGGCAGGCTTCTTGGCGGGCGGAATCTTGGCGGCCTGGTTCCGCAGCGGGGGGCTGTCGACGAGCGGGTTCACAGGGTCCCAGTCATCGGTGCACGTGAGGCTCGGAGGGTTACCGGGGTTCTGGGTGCACTCGAGCTCGTAGACCGTCCCGTCGGGCGCAACCGTTTCGACGTTGGTGATTCCGCCGTGGTCGCTGACGGAGACGCCGCACGCCCCGGCGGGGAAGCCGGCATTGTTGGTCAAGTTGTTCCACTCGAAGGGGCCAGCAGGCGCCGGGGTGAGGCTCCGGATTCCGACCCACACCCCCTGGTTGACCGAGACCCCCTTGATCTCATCGGACGAGTTGGGCTTGTAGGCGGAGACGGCATTGCACGAACCGGTGGCACCGGTCGCGCCCGTGGCACCCGTCGCGCCGGTCGCACCCGTCGCACCCGTGGCACCCGTGGCGCCGGTCGCACCCGTGGCACCGGTCGGACCCGAGGGACCCGTCGGGCCGGTGTCACCCGTCGCACCCGTAGCACCGTCAGCACCAGGCGCACCCGTCGCACCCGTCGCGCCGGTCGCACCCGTCGCACCGTCAGCACCAGGCGCACCCGTCGCACCCGTGGCACCGGTCGCACCCGTCGCACCCGTGGCACCGGTCGCACCCGTCGCACCGTCAGCGCCGGGCGTACCCGTAGCGCCAGTGGCGCCAGTGGGGCCGGTGGGGCCGGTGGGGCCTACAGAGCCCTCACCCCCCGGACCCGTCGCACCCGTGGCACCGGTCGCACCCGTGGCGCCGGTCGCACCCGTAGCGCCAGTGGCGCCAGTGGGGCCAGTGGGGCCAGTGGGGCCTACAGAGCCCTCACCCCCCGGACCCGTCGCACCCGTGGCGCCCGTCGCACCCGTCGCACCCGTCGCACCCGTCGCACCCGTCGCACCCGTGGCACCGGTCGCACCCGTCGCACCGGTCGCACCGGTCGCACCCGTCCCACCCGTCCCACCGGGGCCGGTAGGACCGGTGGGACCCGTGTCGCCCTTCGGACCGGTCGGACCCGTGGGGCCGGTCGGACCCGTCGGGCCGGTCTGGCCCTTGCAGTTGTCGTCGTGCCCGTCGTGGGGGTCGCGCCCGTCGTCGTCCCAGCCGGGACCGTCGCCCTCGTCCCCGCCGCCCAGGTACTTGTCCAGCAGCGCGGCGTGCGGCGGCTTGCCGTGGGGCCCGTCGTGCGGTCCGCCGTGGGGCCCGTCGTGCGGTCCGCCGTGCGGCCTGCAGTCGTCGCCTCCGCCACTCGACAGTGCCGCAGCGCTCACGGCCGAGGCGGTCGGCTTGACCGCCGCGACGACGGGGCTGGCCATGCCCACGAGGACGAGGGAGAGCGAGGCCAGGGCGCCTCCCGCAATCCACGCACGGTTGCGGGGGATGGGGCCAAGTGCCATGGCCTTGGTCCGATGCTCACGACTCATGTACAGCGCTCCTTTGAAACGGAATGCGAGCCGGCACGGGTGACGCCCCGGCTGCAAGTTCGATGTCCCTCCGGGGGCTACGGACGACAACTGGGGTGGCTTGAGTGTTTTTGGACCACATCAACAGATCGGCCTATCACGCCTCTACCAATGGATGCGTCTACACGCGCGCAACGGTGCTTCCATCGGCGTGCCGCCACCCAATCGGTCGCCTCACTCCCTAATGTCGCCCGCGATCCGTCCGAGGAGAGGGTGCTGCGGTGAGGCCGACCATCTGTCTGAACATGATCGTCAAGAACGAGGCGCCGACCATCCGGAAGTGCCTGGAGTCGGTGCGCCCACTGATCGACACCTGGGTGATCGTGGACACTGGCTCGACCGACGGCACCCAGGACGTCATCCGGGACTGCTTCGCCGACCTGCCCGGCACGCTCCACGACCGGCCGTGGAAGGGTTTCGACGGCAGTCGCACCGAGGCGATCGAACTCGCACGCTCCAGCGCCGACTACCTGCTGTTCATCGACGGCGACGACGAAATGCAGATTCAGCCCGGCTTCCGCATGCCGAACCTGACGCTCGACGCGTACCAGATCGCGCTGCACGACGGCCCGATCGTCCACTGGCGGCCGGCACTGGTCTCCAACCGGCTGCCCTGGCGGTACGTGGGCGTACTCCACGAGTACATCGAATCCGGCACCGAGTACAGCCGCGGCGTGATCGAGGGCTTCAACATCCTCTCCGTCGGCGGTGGCGGCCGCCTCCGGGCAGAAGGCCAGCGGGCGAAGTACCTGCGCGACGCGGAGGTACTCACCGAAGGCCTCGCGAAAGAACCCGACAACGCCCGTTACGCGTTCTACCTCGCCCAGAGCTGGCGCGACGCGGGAGAGCCGGAGAAGTCCCTCGCCGCCTACGACCACCGCGTGGCCATGGGCGGCTGGGCCGAGGAGACCTACTGCGCGCAGCTCTACGCCGCGCGGCTCGCGGTCACCCTCAACAGGCCGTCGGCCGAGGTCATGGACCGCTACCTCCGCGCACACGAGAGCCGTCCCTCACGCGCCGAGGCCCTCGGCGACCTCGCCCGCCTCTGCCGCCTCGAAAGCCGCTGGCCCCTCGCCTACATGTTCGCCCGGCAGGCCGTACGGATCCCGTACCCGGACGACATCCTCTTCGTCGAGTTCGCCTGGCACGACTGGCGCGCACTCGACGAACTCGCCGTGGCCGCCTACTGGACCGGGGAGTACCAGGAGTCGTCGGACTGCTGCGAACGCCTGCTCCAGGACGGCAAGCTCCCCGACGACCAGCAGGACCGGATCCTCGCGAACCTCGAGTTCGCGCGGCGCAGGCTGGGCGTGGAGTCCCGGGCATTCGCCTGACCCCGTCTCCTCGCGTGGCCTACGCGCCCGATCGACTCCCGTTGCGGAAAACCGCGTCGAGGGACCCTCGTCAGGCCCTCGTCAGCTCGATACCCTGAGAGCTCTCATGACCGTCATTGCCCCGACCCCCTCCGTTTCACCCCTGCTCGACCTGGTGCGGCCGACCCGTCCGACCCATGTGGTCGACGTGGGCGCCAACCCGATCGACGGAGACCCGCCGTACAAGGGCATGCTCGAGGCAGGCCTGTGCAGAGTGACCGGGTTCGAGCCGCAGCCCGATGCCCTGGAAACCCTGCAACGCAGCAAGGGGCCGTACGAGACCTACCTGCCCGACGTCCTCGGAGACGGCGGCATCCACACGCTCTTCGTAGCCACCAGCTCCGGGATGACCAGCCTCTTCCGCCCGGACACGAACAGGCTCGGGCTCTTCAACGGCTTCGACGAGTGGGGCCGGGTCCGCGAGGAGGTCCAGGTCGCCACCCGGCGACTGGACGACGTCGAAGCGGTCGGCGCCTTCGACCTGTTGAAGATCGACATCCAGGGCGCCGAGCTGATGGTCTTCCAGGGCGCCCGGGAAAAGCTGTCCGAGGCCGTGGCCGTGCACACGGAGGTCTCCTTCGTCCCGCTGTACGAGGACCAGCCCGTGTTCGGCGACGTGGACCAGGAGCTGCGCGCCCAGGGATTCATCCCGCACGCCTTCGCGGCGGTCAAGCGCTGGCCGATCGCCCCCGTGGTCTTCGGCGGCGACTTCCGCATGGCCCGGCACCAGCTCCTCGAAGCCGATGTCGTGTACGTGCGCGACTTCGGACACCCCGAATCCATGACCGACGAGCAGCTCAGGCAACTGGCCCTGGTAGCCCACCACGTCTACGACTCGACCGACCTCGCCTACTACTGCCTCAACCAGTTGAGCATCCGCAACCTCGCCGATCCCGACGCACCGAACCGCTACCACGCCGCACTGGGCTGACACGACGTACGCAACGGCGGCCCGCGACTCCCCCCTCGGTGTCGCGGGCCGTCCGTGCGTGCCGGGGCGCGGTCAGTCAGCCAGCGGCAGGTACACGCGGTTGCCTGCGGCGGCGAACTCGGCGGACTTCTCCGCCATGCCCGCCTCGATCTCCTCGGCGCCCAGGTCGCCACCGTGCTGGCGGCGGATGTCCTGGGAGATCTTCATCGAGCAGAACTTCGGACCGCACATGGAGCAGAAGTGCGCGGTCTTGGCCGGCTCGGCCGGGAGGGTCTCGTCGTGGAACTCACGGGCCGTGTCCGGGTCGAGGGCCAGGTTGAACTGGTCCTCCCAGCGGAACTCGAACCGCGCGTCCGACAGGGCGTCGTCCCATTCCTGGGCGCCCGGGTGACCCTTGGCCAGGTCCGCCGCGTGGGCCGCGATCTTGTACGTGATGACACCGGTCTTCACGTCGTCGCGGTTCGGCAGGCCCAGGTGCTCCTTGGGCGTGACGTAGCAGAGCATCGCGGTGCCCCACCAGGCGATCATCGCGGCGCCGATGCCCGAGGTGATGTGGTCATAGGCGGGCGCGACGTCGGTGGTCAGCGGGCCGAGCGTGTAGAACGGCGCCTCCTCGCAGATCTCCTGCTGAAGGTCGATGTTCTCCTTGATCTTGTGCATCGGGACGTGCCCGGGGCCCTCGATCATCGTCTGCACGTTGTACCGCTTGGCGATCGTGTTCAGCTCGCCCAGCGTCTTCAGCTCCGCGAACTGCGCCGCGTCGTTGGCGTCCGCGATGGAACCGGGGCGCAGGCCGTCACCCAGCGAGTACGTGACGTCGTACGTCGCGAGGATCTCGCAGAGCTCCTCGAAGTTCGTGTAGAGGAAGTTCTCCTTGTGGTGAGCGAGGCACCACGCGGCCATGATCGAGCCGCCGCGCGAGACGATGCCGGTCTTGCGGCGCGCGGTCAGCGGCACGTACGACAGCAGCACGCCGGCGTGGACCGTCATGTAGTCGACGCCCTGCTCGGCCTGCTCGATGACCGTGTCCTTGTAGATCTCCCAGGTGAGGTCCTCGGCACGGCCGTCGACCTTCTCCAGCGCCTGGTACAGCGGCACGGTGCCGATCGGCACGGGGGAGTTGCGCAGCACCCACTCGCGGGTGGTGTGGATGTTGCGGCCGGTCGAGAGGTCCATGACCGTGTCGGCGCCCCACTTGGTCGCCCAGGTCATCTTGTCGACCTCCTCCTCGATCGAGGAGGTGACCGCGGAGTTGCCGATGTTGGCGTTGACCTTCACCAGGAACCGCTTGCCGATGATCATCGGCTCGATCTCCGGGTGGTTCACGTTGACCGGCATGACCGCGCGACCTGCGGCGATCTCCTCGCGGACGACCTCAGGAGAGACGTTCTCGCGGATCGCGACGTACTCCATCTCCGGGGTGATCTCGCCCCGGCGGGCGTACGCGAGCTGCGTGACCGCGGCGCCGCCACGGCCGCGGCGGGGCTGGCGCGGACGGCCCGGGAACACCGCGTCGAGGTTCTTGAGGCCACCGCGCGGCGAGGTGTGCTTGATGCCGTCGTCCTCGGGGCGCACGGGGCGGCCCGCGTACTCCTCGGTGTCGCCGCGGCCGATGATCCAGTTCTCGCGCAGCGGCGGCAGGCCGCGGCGCACGTCGGTCTCGATCTGCGGGTCGGTGTACGGACCGGACGTGTCGTAGAGCGTCACGTCCTTGCCGTTGGTGAGGTGGACCTGGCGAACCGGCACCCGGATGTCGGGGCGGGAGCCCGCCACGTATCCCTTGTGCCAGCCAGGCTGGCGCTCGGTCTGGCCGTCGGCGTCCTGGCTGACGGCAGGCGTGCGTGCGTCCTGAATGGTCATGAGACCTAATCTCCCTACGCCGGCATTACCCGGTAACAGGTTCGGCGGTCGACGCAGCCTCCTCCCGTACGCATATTCGAATGCGAACGGTGATCAGCGCCCTCTCAGCCCGGTGCTCCGAGCTCCCGCGTTGTGCAAAGTAGCCCCCACGCTAGCGTCATGTGTGGCGTGCTGAACAGTGGGCCCCCTCATCTGTTGCGATGATCAGTCAGTGACGTCCTCGCCGCAGCCCCCCACCGTGCCCACGGATCCCGCTGGTCCCGCCGGCGACTCAGTCCATGCGTACACGGACCCCGGTCACTCGCCCGCCCCGTCTCCCGGCCACTCCCACGGCCATGCGCACAGCCATGGCCCGGCGGCCCCCGTCTCGAAGCACCTGCGCAAGGTGATCGCGGCCGTACTGATCCCCTTCGCCACCGCCGTCGTGATCGGCATGGCGGTGCTCTGGCCCGGCGGCGCACCCGGCCACGAGCGCACCGGGGTCGGGTTCGACCGGCAGACCCAGCAGGGCAGGGTCGTCGCGCTCCAGCACGTCGACTGCAAATCCGTGAACGCCGCGCAGGTGCCGGCCACCGGCGACACCTCCACCCCCGAGGGGCGCGAGGCCCTCGCCTCTCAGAACGGCGAGTGCAAGAAGGCCACCATCAGGGTCGGCAGCGGTCCCGACAAGGGCCGCGAGTTCGTCGAGGTCGTCCAGCCGGGCGCGCCACGACAGTTGACGGACGGCCAGGAGGTGGTGGTCGCCTACGCTCCCGACGCACCCCAGGACCTCCAGTACTCCGTGATCGACGTCAACCGCAAGCTGCCGATGGCCCTGCTCGCGGGCATCTTCGCCCTCGCGGTGGTCCTCGTCGGGCGGATGCGCGGGCTGTTCGCGCTCATCGCCCTCGCCGTCAGCTTCGCGGTGCTGACCCTCTTCATCCTCCCCGCGATCCTGCAGGGGTCGAATCCGCTCGTCGTGGCCGTGGTCGGAGCCAGCGCGATCATGCTGATCGCGCTCTACATGTGCCACGGGCTGACGGCCCGCACCTCGGTCGCCGTCCTCGGCACCCTCGTCTCGCTCCTGCTGATCGGCCTGCTGGGCTCGCAGTTCATCGACTGGGCCTTCCTCAGCGGCAACACGGACGACAACACCGGGCTGATCCACGGGCTCTACCCGAACATCGACATGAGCGGTTTGCTGCTTGCGGGTGTCATCATCGGATCGCTCGGCGTACTCGACGACGTGACCGTCACGCAGACTTCGGCAGTTTGGGAACTCCACCAGGCAGACCCGTCGATGGGCCCGCGCGGGCTCTACCGGGCAGGCATCCGCATCGGGCGCGACCACATCGCGTCTGTGGTGAACACCCTGGTACTGGCCTACGCGGGCGCGGCGTTGCCCCTGTTGCTCCTGTTCTCGATCGCGAACAGCAGCATGGGTTCGGTGGCCAACAGCGAGCTGGTCGCGGAGGAGATCGTACGAACCCTCGTGGGCTCGATCGGACTGGTCGCCTCGGTACCCGTGACGACGGCGCTGGCCGCGCTGGTGGTGTCCGCCGACCGCGCGGAATCCCCGGCGGCCCCAGCGGCCTCGGGGCCGCTGCGCGGCGGCCGGGGTCGGCGCCGCAAGCGCTGAAATGCGGACCGGCGGGCGCGACCGGTCAGTTCGCGCGCACGGCCGGCCGTGAGAAACGGCGTGCTGGAGCGCTCAGCGCGTCGGCACGCTGAGCCGTGGTGCGTAGTGCGGTGCTGCAGGTGGTGCAGCTGGTGCGGTGATGCCGTGGTGCAGTGACGCCGTGATGCAGTGATGCGTACCGGCACGCCTTGGTCAGCAGACGTCCGGCCGGGCTTCGGTCAGCCCGCGTTCTGCTCGTTCTGCTGCGACTCCGCGAGGATCTTGTCGAGCGCCTCGTCGAGGTTCTCCTCGAAGTCGCCGAGGTTGCGTTCCTGGCCGAGCGGAACGATGCGGTCGGTGCGGTCGAGGAACGCCACGAGTGGCGCCGCGCTCGCGCGGAAGAGTGCCCGGTCTGCGCCTACTTGCAGCCGGATGTGGACATCGGACAGGTCCTCCGGATCGGTCGGGGCGATGTGGACATCGCCGTCACCGCACGGCTTGTTGATGCCGTCCAGAAGGAGCTCCCGGCCGAACGCCCAGGTCACGGGCGCATCTCCGGGAAGGTGGAACGTCAGGCGGACTGCGTAGGGGTCACGAGCGTCGTACCGGAGTTCCACCGGGATCCGGAACGAGAGCTCCTCGGAAACGAGGAAACTCATCATGACCTCTGCCTGTACCGACTCGCGCATTGCCTACCCCGCTGTAGTGGAAGTGGCCAGGAATGATCCCCCAAGGCCCTCTTGACAAGAGTGGTGTAAGCGCTTGCAGATCACAAGGAGTGAGTTTTCAGATACTGATAGAGAAGGAGAGGGTGCTCAACAGCGCGCCTACTTCACTCCGTAGTCGATCGACCGCATACAGCAATCGATCCTCTTGGTGCAGAGGAAGAGAAATCGCCATGGTCGCGGCGGTGTCGCCGGCGGTGATGGGGATCGCCGCGCACACCGTGCCCAGGGAGTACTCCTGACGCTCGGTCACCGGTTGCATCCGCTCCATGGAGCCGATCCGCTGCTCCAGAGCCCGCATGTCCCGCACGGTGTAGGGGGTGACGGCCTCTACCGGGTGGCGGTCGTAGTACTCCTTGCGCGCCTTCTCGTCGAGTTGGCCCAGCAGGCACTGCCCGATGGCGTGCGCGTGGCCGGTCTCGCGGAAATCGGCCCACTCTTCGCAGGCCGGGTTCGCCGGGGTGTCCGAGACACCCACGACCTCGATTTCACCCTCGCGGTAGACCGCGAAGTAGACGGGGGCCCCGACCGCGTCGCGGAAGTGCGCGAGGGAGTCGAGGATCATGCTGCGACGTTTCTGCTGGAGCCCGCCACCCGCCAGACGGCTCGCGGCGTCTCCGAGGACGAAGACCCCGCTCTCCCGTCGCAGATAACCCTCGTGCGTCAGGGTGCGCAGCAGGTGGTACGCGGTGGGAAGCGGGAGCCCGGCCTCGCGCGCCAGTTGTTTCGCCGGGGCTCCCTCACTATGGGAACCCACCGCTTCGAGCAGCCTCAGTGCCCGCTGCACCGAACCGATCAGAGTCGGCACACCGGCATTGTGAACCGAAGACAAAGCTCACCCCCAGGCGTGGCGGCGAGCCTTGGGGGGCCCGCCTTGCGGGGGCCGCCCCCGCGTGTGCCGTGACTCCTGGAGGTCGTGCTCGGCGGCTGTAACGAAGAACCGCAGGTCAGAGCGGCATTACCAGCGTTCGGTGCCCAGGGAACGGCACAGATTGCCACTCTATCCGCCGATTCCCGGGCTGTGAGCGGTTTAGTGCTTCACGTTCCCTCAGCTGGGTTAATCCCGCTGTGACCCTGGTTGCACCAGTTCTACCACTCCCCGGCGGAGGACTTCGACGCAGTGCCCTTGAACTTCCTGACGAGGAAGATCAGGCCTCCGACGAGGGCCACGAGGAGCAGCGCCTTGAAGAGGAAGCTGATCAGCGCACCGATGATGCTGGTGATCACACCACCGAAGACGAACAGCACCAGCAGCGGAACGGCGACCCACTTGACCCACCAGGGCATGCCCTCGAATATCGCTCGGATGCCTTCCATGTCCTCGACCTCTTCTTCCTAGTCCGTGACTTCCTGCTCTCGATGCTAGGAGGCCACGGCACCCGGCGGGGGCCCGCGAGCCCCCGTACTCCCCTGATCCGCCCCCTAGGGGGACGGGGCCCCGGACCCTCAGCCCGGTGCCCGTTCACCCCTCCGGCGGAGAGAAGACGACCATGACCTTCAGGTTCTCGGTGATGTGGTGGAACTTGTGCGGCACCCCGGCCGGCACGTAGACCACGCTCCCGTTGGCGACCATCGTCGTCTCTTCGCCGACGGTGATCGAGGCCCGGCCGCTGACGACGAAGTACACCTCGTCCTGGCCGTGGGGCTGTTGGGGATCGGTCTGCCCGGCGTCCAGCGCGTACAGCCCGACCGACATGTTCCGCTCGCGCAGGAACTGCAGGTAGGCACCCTCGTTCGCGGCCCGCTCGGCCTCGAGGTCGTCCAGCCGGAAGGCCTTCATCTTCTTCGTACCCCTTGTGCTCTCTCGTCCGGCAAGCATCCGCAGATCAGCTGATGTTCCACCGGGACCTTCTCTGCAACGATCAGACACATGACGAATTTCGTAGTCAAGACCCTCGCCAACGCGGCAGCCCTGGCCGTGGCCATCTGGCTCCTCGCGGGCATCACGCTGGACGACGGCAGCAGCATGGGCCACCGCACGCTGTCCCTGATCCTGGTCGCGCTGATCTTCGGCCTGGTCAACTTCATCGTCAAGCCCGTCGTGAGGCTGCTCTCGCTGCCCCTCTTCGTCCTCACCCTCGGCCTGTTCACCCTCGTGGTGAACGCGGCGATGCTGCTGCTGACCTCGTGGCTGGCGAAGCAGTTCGACCTCAGCTTCCACGTCGACGGCTTCTGGACCGCGGTCGTCGGCGCCCTGATCATTTCCGTCGTCTCCTGGGCCCTGAACATGGTCCTGCCCGACAAGAACTGAAGCCGGGTGCCCATGTACCGCGTGTGCTTCGTCTGCACCGGCAACATCTGCCGCTCGCCCATGGCCGAGTCGGTCTTCCGCTCCTACGTGGCCGACGCCGGGCTCTCGGACCTGGTCGAGGTCGACAGCGCCGGCACCGGCGGCTGGCACGAGGGGGACGGGGCCGACCCGCGCACCGTGGCCGTCCTGGAGGCGGCCGGGTACGAGCCGGGCCACCGGGCCCGGCAGTTCCGGGCCTCCTGGTTCGCCGGTCTCGACCTCGTCATCGCGCTCGACGCCGGGCACCTGCGCGACCTGCGAGCGCTGGCCCCCACCCCGGAGGACGCCGCCAAGGTACGGCTGCTGCGGTCCTACGACCCGGCGGCCTCCGCCGCGCAGACCGATGTACCGGACCCCTACTACGGCCCCCTCGACGGATTCGAGGAGTGCCTGCACCTGGTCGAGGCGGCAAGCCCCGGCCTGCTGGCCGCCGTAAGCGAAGCCGTGAAGGAGCACACCCCATGAACGCCCCCGACCCCGTGCCCGCGAGTCAGGAGCGGCTCGGCGACGGCACCGTCGCCGTCCGCGCCGGTCTGCCTGAGCCCGTCAAGAACGAGCCGCCGCTGCCCGGCCCCGTCTTCGCCGCCCACTTCCACCTTCCCGGCGACGTCGAAGGCCCCTACGCCTACGGCCGCGACACCAACCCCACCTGGACCCTGCTGGAGCGGGCCATCGGGGAACTGGAGGCGCCCGGCCTGGACGGGGTGGACACGGTCGTCTTCGCCTCCGGCATGGCCGCCGTGTCCGCCGTCCTGCTCTCCCAGGCACGCGCCGGCGACACCGTCGTCCTGCCCGACGACGGCTATCAGGTGCTGCCCCTCGTACGGGAACAGCTGGAGGCCTACGGGGTCCACGTGCGCACCGCCCCCACCGGCGAGGACGCCCAGCTCGCGGTTCTCGACGGAGCCCGGCTGCTGTGGCTGGAGACCCCGTCCAATCCGGGGCTCGACGTCTGCGACGTACGACGCCTCGTGGACGCGGCACACGCCGGCGGAACCCTCGTCGCCGTCGACAACACCCTCGCGACCCCGCTCGGCCAGCGCCCCCTCGAGCTGGGTGCAGACTTCTCGGTGGCCAGCGGCACCAAGGGCCTGACCGGCCACGGCGACCTGCTGCTCGGGTACGTCGTGTGCCGCGACGCCGGGCTCGCCGCGGGCATCCGCCGCTGGCGCAAGGTGGTCGGCGCGATCCCCGGCCCCATGGAGGCCTGGCTCGCCCACCGGTCCCTGTCCACCATCCAGTTGCGCGCCCAGCGCCAGTGGGCCAACGCACTCGCCGTCGCCGAGGCCCTCGCCGACCGTGGCGAGGTCACCGGCCTGCGCTACCCGGGCCTGCCGGCGGACCCGTCCCACAAGACGGCCGCGCGACAGATGCGGGGCTTCGGGTCCGTGGTCTCCTTCACCCTGCCCGACCGCGCGCACGCGGAACGATTCATGGCGGCCCTGCGGCTTGTCGAGGACGCCACCAGTTTCGGCGGGGTGCGGTCCACCGCGGAGCGGCGCCGGCGGTGGGGCGGCGACAACGTTCCGGAGGGCTTCATCCGCTTCTCCGCGGGGGCCGAGGACACCGAGGACCTGGTCACGGACGTCCTGCGGGCACTGGATCTGGCGGCCGCGACCGGGTGAGCGCCTCTCCGGGGGCGGTCCGAGCACGCCGTCCAGCAGCTCGGGCCGCCCGGATCCCCGCCGGGCTGGTTTGACCGGCACGCGTTTCAGAAGCGGAAGTCTGGGCCAGTCTTCTCCCATGACCGAACGTCCAGTGGTCAAACGCACCGCCCGCGCGATCCTGCTCGACGGTGACGACCTGATCCTCATCAAGCGGACCAAACCAGGCCTCGACCCGTACTGGCTCACCCCCGGCGGGGGCGTGGAGCCCTCGGACACGACCGTCGTCGACGCCCTCCACCGAGAACTCCACGAGGAGCTCGGCGCGAAGATCACCGATGTCGTGCCCTGCTTCGTCGACACCGTCGAGCACATCGCCGACGGGGGAGTGACCGGCGTCAAGGTGCAGCACTTCTTCGTCTGCCATCTCGAATCCATGGATCCCAGCCAGCGGCACGGCCCCGAGATCGAAGAGCCGGAGGGCGAGTACGAGATCGTCCGCGTGCCCTTCAGTCGCGTCGGCATCGCCGCGGTCCATCTCGTCCCGCTCTCCTTGCGCCACTACCTCGACGGCAACATCGAGGGCGTGCGCGCGATGCACGCCCCCGACCTGGGCTGACCCACCGCGCGCGGGCGCCGCCGCCGGAGTCAGCCGGCGACGCCCGCCAGTTCCTCCACCTCGTCGTGCCGGATCCGCTCCCCGGGGATCCCGATCCTCTTCAGCGCGTCCACCCCACTGCGGATCATCGCGGCCGGCCCCGAGACGAACGCGTCGTACGAACTCCAGGGCCCGTGGGTGCCGACGGCCTGCGGCAGTTGTCCGGCAAGGCCCTCGTCGCAGACCACCGGGCGCACCGACAGCCAGGGGTGCGAGCGCTGCAGCCCCAGCAGCGTGTCCTTGTCGTACAGGTCGTCGTCACTGCGCGCCCCGAAGAACACCTCCACCGGGCGTCGCTCCCCGTGCTCGGCCACGTCCTCGATCAGCGCTTTGATCGGGGCGATGCCCGTCCCGCCGCCCAGGCACAGCATTCCGTTGTCGGTGCTGTGGTCCACCACCATCGATCCCGCCGGGGGTCCGAGCCGCAGCACGTCACCGGGGCGGGCGTGCCGCACGAGCGCGTTGGAGACCCATCCCGCGGGAACGGCCTTGACGTGGAAGGACAGCAGTCCGTCCGCGCGCGGCGCCGAGGCGAAGGAATAGTGCCGCCAGATCCGCGGCCACCACGGGGTCTCCAGACTCGTGTACTGGCCCGCGAGGAAGGGGTAGGGCTGGTCGGGGCGGACGGTGAGCACCGCGATGTCGGAGGTGCGCAGATCGTGCGAGACCACCTCCGCGTGCCACCACGGCGGCGCCTTGGGCTCGTCCTCGGCCGCCGCGTCGATCATGATCTGGGAGATCGCGGTGTACGCCCGGACCCAGGCGGCCTCGGTCTCCGGTCCCCAGGAGGCCTCCGCGTACTTGGCCAGCGCCCCGATCAGGGCCTCTCCCACCGGCGGATAGTGCTCGGGCCGGGTTCCGTACTTGCGGTGCCCCGTGCCGAGCCGGCGCAGGTAAGCCGTGAGCACCTCAGGGCTGTCGATGTGCTCGGCGGCGGTCAGCAGCGCCTTCAGCAGCCGGTCGCGCTGCACGTCCATCGCTGCAGGGAACAGCCCCCGGAGCTCCGGGTGTCCCGTGAAGACGACGGCGTAGAAGTAGGAGGTCACCTTGTCGGCGACGGGTGCGATCTCTGCGAGGGTCCGGCGGATGAGCACCGCATCGGGGGAGGGCTCGGGCGCCCCGTCCCCGGACGGTATCCGGGATGACCCCCGTCTTGCCGATCTGGTGGGCGGAGCGTCCATGCGGTGCCTCGCTTCGAACATCTCGGTAGGTCTGCACACGCCACGGCCTTCGAATCCGTGGTTCCGGGTTTCACAGCGTGCCAGTCCGCCCCAGAGCGTGCGGGGAAATGCGGGAATTCCGCGTTTCGAACCCACTTTCCCCTTAAGATTCCTCAACTCCCATGCGCGCCACCCCTGTCAGCTGGTAAGCCTCGCGCAGGTCCCGGCCCTCGTAGACGTGCGTCGCCCGTTCCACCAAGTAGGGCCGGGCGTTCACCGCGACCGAGAGCGGGACTGCCGCGAAGAGCGCCACGTCGGTGCTGGAGTCCCCGTACGCGACGCAGTCGGCCCGGGTCACACCGAACTGCGCGCACAGCCGGTCCGCGACCTTCACCTTGCCCTCCGGAGTCAGGATCCCGGCCACGTCCACCGGCCGGGTGAAGGGCACTTCCGGGAAGACGGAGCCGTGCGCAGCGTGCGCACCCCACTCCAGGAGGAGCTCCACGAAGAACGACGGCGACAGCGAGATGACCGCGCAGTAGTCACCGCGCGCCCTGATCGCCTGCCAGACGTCCCGGATCCCCGACAGCCACGGAGCCCCGTCGAACGCCGCCCGGACGTGGGCCGGAGTCAGCTCCGCCCAGAGGGTCTGTGCCGCCAGTGCGAACTGGTGCGGCTGGAGCTCCCTCGCGGCGAAGGCCCGCTCCAGCTCGGCGATCTCGTCGGAGAGCCCGAGCTGACGCGAGATCTCGACCGGCGAGGCCGAGCCGTACATCAGCGTCCCGTCGAGGTCGAAAAGGTGAAGGAGGGTCATAGCCGTCGAGGCTAGTGCGTTTGTTTCACGTGAAACAGTGGGTTCCTCCCAACGGCCCCCATGTGAGGTGCGCGTGATGTTTCACGTGAAACATCCACCCCAAATCCCCTGGACCAGGTCACCGTCGATGAACCAGGCTGGGGCCGTGACACCACCCCACCTCACCTCCCTCCCGATCCGCGCACTGACCGTGGACGACCTCCGCCACTGCGCCGATCTCTCCGAAGACCGCGGCTGGCCCCGCGAGGACCACAAGTGGGGGCTGCTGCTCGCCGCCGGAAACGGCTACGGCATCGACGCCCCCGACGGACAGGGACTGGCCACGGCCTGCGTGGTCACCCGGTACGGACCGCCGCTGGCCGATCCCGATCTCGCCGCCATCGGCATGGTCCTCGTCGCCGAGCGCTACAACCGCCAGGGTCTGGGCCGGTACCTGATGAGGTACATCTGCGACGAGGTCCTCAAGGGCGTTCCGCTCACCCTGCACGCCACCCCGTACGGCCGCCCCCTCTACGAGGAGCTCGGCTTCGAGACCACCGGCCGCGCCGAGATGCTCCGGGGCTCCTTCAGCCCGGACGCCACCGGCCCCGCGCAGGACACCGTCCGCGTACGCCCCGCGGGCGCCGAGGACATCTCGCGGATCCTCCTGCTGGACGCCGAGGTCTTCGGCGCCGACCGGACCCACATGGTCACCCGACTGCCGGCCTTCACGGACCGGCTGCTCGTCGCGGAGGACCCCTCCGGCTGCCTGATCGGCTACGGAGCCATCTGGCCGAACATGGACACCCATGTCATCGGCCCCCTGGTTGCCCGTGACACCGGCACGGCCCAGGCTCTCGTCACCGCCCTCGCGGCGTCCACGGACCGGCACCTGCGGACCGATGTCGACGTACGCCACGAAGAACTGCTCGGTTGGCTGAAGGACCGCGGTCTCGGCTCGGTGGCCTTCAACACCGTCATGACCCGGGACATCCCCGGTCTACCCGGTGACTGGACCCGCCGGTGGGCCCCGCTCACCGTGGCGGCCGGCTGAGCGAGGAGCACCAGACCATGACCGACAGCGACTCCGGCCTGCTCATCCGCCCCGCCACCGAGGAGGACCTGCCCGCGATCGTCGCGATGCTCGCGGACGACCCGCTCGGTGCCGCCCGGGAGTCCCCGGACGATCTCACCCCCTATGCCGCGGCCCTCAAGCGGCTGACGGACGACCCCCACCAACACGTGGTCGTCGCCGTCCGCGCGGGCGACGTCATCGGCACCCTCCAGCTGACGATCGTCCCCGGCCTCTCCCGCAAGGGCAGCACCCGTTCGATCATCGAGGGCGTACGGGTCCACTCCGGCGAACGCGGCAGCGGGCTGGGCACCCTGTTGATCGAGTGGGCGATCGAACAATCACGTGCCGAGAACTGCCAACTCGTCCAGCTCACCTCGGACGTGACCCGCACCGACGCCCACCGCTTCTACGAGCGGCTCGGCTTCGCCGCTTCCCACGTCGGGTTCAAGCTCCAGCTCTGAGGCCACGTGCGTGGGCCGTGCCGCTGCCGGCGGCCCGGCCTACGATCGGGAGGATGAGCAGCCTTCCCCTCCTCAGCACCGCGGAGCGCCGCCGGCGCCTCGGCCGCAGGCACCGCCTGGCCCCGTCGGCACACGCCGCCACCGTGCCCGAGGCCGCGGACTGCGTCGTCGCTCTGCACGCCACCGATGCGGCGACCGTCTTCCTCTCCGTCCGCGCCAGGCTGAACGAAGGCTCGCCGGCCGCGATCGAGCAGGCCCTGTACGAAGACGTGACCCTGGTACGGCTGCTCAGCATGCGCAACACGCTCTTCGCCGTCTCCAACGAGCTCGCCCCGTACGTCGACGCCTCCGCCGCCCGCGGCATCGCCCTGAAGGAACGCCGCACCTTCCTCAAGCACCTCGACGAGGACGGTCAGGGCCTCGACGCGGACTGGCTGGCCCAGGTGGAGAGCGCCGTGCTCCAGGCGCTCGACGCCCACGGCCCCTCCACCGGCAGCCAGCTCTCCACGGCCGTCCCCGCTCTGCGCCGGAAGTTCGTCTACGGCCGGGGCAAGAACTACGAGACCGAGACCGGGGTCGCCACGCGCGTCATCCGCCTGCTGGCCGCCGACGGCCGGATCCGCCGGGACCGGCCCCGGGGATCGTGGACCTCCAGCCAGTACCGCTGGGCCCACACCGAACCCTGGCCCTCCGTCCCCGCGGCCGAGGCCCGCGCCGAGATCGCCCGCCGATGGCTCCACTCCTACGGTCCGGCCACCGAGGCCGACCTCAAGTGGTGGACGGGCTGGACCCTCACCGAGGTCCGCAAGGCCCTCGCGGCCGTCGGCCCCGACGAGGTCCGGCTCGAGGGCGGCGCCAGCGCGCTCGTCTGCCCCGGGGACACCGGGCCAGAACCCGGGCAGGAGCCCTGGGCAGCCTTGCTTCCCGCCCTCGACCCGAGCGCGATGGGCTGGGTGGACCGGAGCTTCCATCTCGACCCCGCCCACCGGCCGGCCCTCTTCGACCGCTCCGGCAACATCGGCCCCACCGTGTGGTGGAACGGAGAGATCGTCGGTGGCTGGGCCCAGCGCGGCGACGGCGAGATCGTCCACCGGCTCCTGGGGGACCCCGGCAGCGAAGCCGAGAAGGCCGTCGCCGCCGAGGCCGTCCGGCTCGCCACCTGGTTGGGGGAGGCCCGCGTCACCCCGCGCTTCCGCACCCCGCTGGAGCGTGAACTCGTAGCCGGGTGAAGGCCGTCCGCTAGCCGATGCCCCGCCAGCCCTGCGGGTCGACCCCGCCGGGCACCGGGGCCTTCGGGTCGTAGGGCTCCCGGGTGAACACGAACGAGGCGAGGTCGAGGTGGCTCACCGATCCGTCCGGCCGCCGTACGGCCCGCAGCGACTCACCCGCGTAGTAGCCGCCCAGTCCGGTCCAGCTGCCGTCCGGCTCCGGCCGGAAGCGGGCGGCCCGGCCGCCCGCGCCCACCGGGCCCAGCTCCAGGAGTCCGTCGTAGGTCAGTCGTACGGCCTGGGTGGACGTGCCCCAGTACCAAGGGCCGCACAGCTCCAGTGCGACGGGATCGGCCTCCCGCAGCGGCCGCCACGGCTCGGGGATCCGCGGCTCCGCCTCGGCGACGATGCCCACCAGTTCGGCCGCCAGCGTCGACACCGCGAGCCCCGACGTGCAGTTGGCCAGCGCCACCGCAGCCACGTCGTCCGCCTCGCTCAGCCACAGCCCGGCGAGGAAGCCCGGCAGCGAGCCGCTGTGGCCCGCGAGCCGGCGCCCGCCGCTCAGTGTCAGCTGCATCCCCAGCCCGTATCCGAGATCGGCGATGCCCGGCTCCGGGGGAGTGGCCGACGTCCGCATCTCCCGTACGGACTCGGCGCTCAGCACGCGCGCGTCGCCCCGGACGAGGAAGGCGGCGAACTTCGCCAGATCACCGGTGGTGGACCACAGCTGGCCGGCCGGGGCCATGAGCCCGAGGTCCTCCTGGGGTTCCGGCATCATCACGTCCGCCCACGGGTGCACCGCCCAGCCGTCGGCGTGCGGGGCCACCGGCTGGGCCGTCGTGCGCTGCAGACCCAGCGGCTCCAGCACCTCGACACGGAGCGCCTCTTCCCAGGGCATCGCGCGGACGGCCTCGACGAGTGAACCGAGCAGTGTGTAGCCGGGGTTGGAGTAGTGGTGGCGCCGACCCGGCTCGAAGCGGAAGGGGCGCTCGCCCAGGACGTCCGAGAGCTCCGGCCGCAGCGTGCCCGCCGTGCGTTCCCACCACTCGCCGGGCGTCTCCGCCGCCAGCCCTGAGGTGTGGGACAGCAGTTGCCCCACCGTCACCTCGCCGACTCCCGTACCCGGAAGGAACTTCTCGATCGGGTCGCCCAGTTCCAGCAGGCCCTCGTCCCGCAGCCGCATCACCAGCACGGCCGTGAACGTCTTGGTGATCGACCCGATCCGGTACTGCACGTTTCCGTCGGGACCGTGCCCCTCGACCATCGTCCGGGATCCCTCCCAGACCACCTCGCCACCCCGTACGACGGCCGCCACCAGGGACGGAGCACGGCCTTCGCGCTGCGCGACCGCGATCCGGTGGCTCAGCGCTCGCCGGGTCGCGGGCAGGAGGACGAGATCTTCGAGTGCGGCATCCATGGTGTGGATGCTACGTGTTGGCCATGTCCACGAACCGCGAATAGTGGCCCTGGAAGGCCACGGTGATGGTGGCCGTCGGACCGTTACGATGCTTCGCCACGATCAGGTCCGCCTCACCCGCGCGGGGGGACTCCTTCTCGTAGGCGTCCTCGCGGTGCAGCAGGATCACCATGTCGGCGTCCTGCTCGATCGAGCCGGACTCACGCAGGTCGGAGACCATGGGCTTCTTGTCGGTGCGCTGCTCGGGACCACGGTTCAGCTGGGACAGCGCGATCACCGGCACCTCCAGCTCCTTCGCCAGGAGCTTGAGGTTTCGGGACATGTCCGAGACCTCCTGCTGGCGGCTCTCGGGTCGGCGCGAGCCGCCCGACTGCATCAGCTGGAGGTAGTCGATGACGACGAGCGAGAGGTCGTTGCGCTGCTTGAGGCGGCGGCACTTCGCGCGGATCTCCATCATCGACAGGTTCGGGGAGTCGTCGATGTAGAGCGGGGCGGCGGAGACGTCGGGCATCCGGCGGGCCAGCCGGGTCCAGTCGTCGTCCGTCATCGTGCCGGAGCGCATGTGGTGCAGGGCCACCCGGGCCTCCGCCGAGAGCAGGCGCATCGCGATCTCGTTGCGCCCCATTTCGAGGGAGAAGATGACGCTGGGCAGATTGGCCTTGATGGAACAGGCGCGGGCGAAGTCGAGCGCGAGGGTGGACTTGCCCATGGCGGGACGGGCCGCGATGACGATCATCTGGCCCGGGTGCAGACCGTTGGTCAGCGAGTCCAGGTCCGTGAAGCCGGTCGGGACGCCCGACATCTGGCCGCTGCGCGAACCGATCGCCTCGATCTCGTCGAGGGCGCCTTCCATGATGTCGCCGAGCGGCAGGTAGTCCTCGGAGGTCCGCTGCTCGGTGACGGCGTAGATCTCGGCCTGGGCGCTGTTGACGATCTCGTCGACGTCCCCGTCGGCGGCGTAACCCATCTGCGTGATCTTCGTGCCGGCGGCGACCAGCCGTCGCAGGACGGCCCGCTCGTGGACGATCTCCGCGTAGTACTCGGCGTTCGCCGCCGTGGGGACGGACTGGACCAGGGTGTGCAGGTAGGGGGCCCCGCCGACCTTGCTGATCTCACCGCGCCGGGTCAGCTCGGCGCTGACGGTGATCGGGTCGGCCGGCTCTCCCTTGGCGTACAGGTCGAGGATGGCCTGGTAGATCGTCTCGTGCGACGGACGGTAGAAGTCGTGCCCCTTCAGCACCTCGACCACGTCGGCGATGGCGTCCTTGGACAGCAGCATGCCGCCCAGGACGGACTGCTCGGCGTCGAGGTCCTGGGGCGGGACGCGCTCGAAGCCCCCGCCACCGCCGTCCCAGGATCCGCCCTCGCGGCCCCGGTCGCTCTCGTCGTCTCCACGGCCACGGCCTTCGCCGCCACGGCGCGTACGGGCGGGCAGACGGTCACTTGGACCGCTGTCGGCCCAGGGGTCGTCCATGGGCTCGGACATGCTCACGGGCCGCCTCCTCCCGTCCGCAACGCGGACCTTGCCGTGTCACTCTTTCTACGACACGGCTCTGACATTTGGGGCACCCGAATCGGCTCTCGGCGAGTCGGACAACGACCAACGGTAGGCCCGCGAGCGACGTCAGCCAATCTTGTTATCCACAGGCTGTGTGGATGAGATGTGGATGACGGGGCCAATGCTGTGGGTAACTCCCCGGAAGCTGTGTACGGACCGGGGGACGGCGCTGTGGACAAAATCACCTGCCCTACCCACCTAACCCATCTGACCTGCGATTTCCCTCTCCACCGGCTGTGGGGGAGAAAAAAATTCGCCAGTGTCTCAGGATCGCCTCCAACGAGGTGCAACGAACGCTCGAATCGCCGGATCCGTAAGGATCCAAAGGGCCTTGCGTCTATTACCTGTGGAAGATTAGATTGAGCGCATGAGACAGGCCCCCATCGCACCGACGGCTGCCCCGAGACAGCACGACCGCGAGATCCTCGCACTCGCCGTCCCAGCCTTCGGCGCCCTCGTCGCCGAACCCCTCTTCGTGATGGCCGACAGCGCCATCGTGGGCCACCTCGGCACACCCCAGCTGGCCGGTCTCGGCATCGCGGCCGCACTGCTCACCACGGCCGTGAGCATCTTCGTCTTCCTCGCCTACGCCACCACCGCGGCCGTGGCCCGCCGCGTCGGCGCGGGCGACCTCCAGGCGGCCATCCGGCAGGGCATGGACGGCATCTGGCTCGCCCTGTTCCTCGGCGCGGCCGTCGTCGCCGTCGTACTGCCCACGGCGCCCACCCTGATCTCCCTCTTCGGGGCCTCCGACACCGTCGCCCCGTACGCGATCACCTACCTGCGGATCTCCGCCCTCGGCATCCCCGCGATGCTCGTGGTGCTCGCCGCCACCGGTGTGATCCGCGGCCTCCAGGACACCCGGACCCCGCTCTACGTCGCGATCGGCGGATTCGCCCTCAACGGAGCCCTGAACGTCGCCCTCGTCTACGGGGCCGGCCTCGGCATCGCCGGCTCCGCCTGGGGCACGGTGATCGCCCAGTGCGCCATGGCCGCCGCCTACCTGGTCGTGGTCGTCCGGGGCGCCCGCAGGCACGGCGCCTCCCTGAAGCCCGACGCCGAGGGCATACGGGCCTGCGCGCAGGCCGGTGCGCCCCTGCTGGTCCGCACCCTGTCCCTGCGGGCGGTCCTGCTGATCGCGACCGCCGTGGCCGCACGCCTCGGGGACGCCGACATCGCGGCCCACCAGATCCTGCTCGCCCTGTGGAGCCTGCTCGCCTTCGCGCTCGACGCGATCGCGATCGCCGGGCAGGCCATCATCGGCCGCTACCTCGGCGCGGGCGACACCGAGGGAGCCAAGGCCGTCTGCCGCCGCATGGTCCAGTGGGGGATCGGCTCCGGCATCGTCCTGGGCCTCCTCGTGATCGCGGCCCGCCCCGTGTTCATCCCGCTCTTCACGAGCGACCCCGCCGTCGAGGCCGCCCTGCTGCCGGCCCTTCTCGTGGTGGCCTTCTCGCAGCCCGTCTCCGGCATCGTCTTCATCCTCGACGGAGTCCTGATGGGCGCGGGGGACGGCCGCTACCTGGCCTGGGCCATGCTCCTGACCCTCGCCGTCTTCACCCCGGCCGCCCTGCTCGTACCGGCCCTGGGCGGCGGACTGACGGCCCTCTGGTGCGCCATGACCCTGATGATGCTGGTCAGGATGGGCACCCTCCAGCTCCGGGCCCGCTCGGGCCGCTGGCTGGTCGCCGGAGCCACCCGGTAGACCGAGGTGGGCCACGGCGGGCCCTGGAGCGATGTTTCACGTGAAACACGGCCGTGAGCGAGCCCGTGTTTCACGTGAAACCCCGTGTTTCACGTGAAACAACGAAGAAGGGCCGCACCCCCACAGGGGTGCGGCCCTTCATGCGCAGCCCTTAGGCGGCGACGACCTCGATGCCGACGGTCGCGGCCACGTCAGCGTGCAGGCGCACGGAGACCTGGTACGAACCGAGGGTCTTGATCGGGGAGCCCAGCTCCACGCGGCGCTTGTCGACCTTCGGGCCACCGGACGCCTCGATCGCCGTGGCGATGTCGGAGGGCGTGACGGAACCGAAGAGACGACCGGCGTCACCCGCGCGGGTGGCCAGACGGACCTTGACGTTCTCGAGCTTGGCCTTGAACTCGTTGGCCTGCTCGATGGTCGCGATCTCGTGGATCTTGCGGGCGCGGCGGATCTGCGCCACGTCCTTCTCGCCACCCTTGGTCCAGCGGATCGCGAAACCACGCGGGACCAGGTAGTTGCGAGCGTAACCGTCCTTGACGTCGACGACATCGCCGGCGGTGCCGAGGCCAGAGACCTCGTGGGTCAGGATGATCTTCATTATTCGGTCACCCTTTCCTTATCGCGCGGTGGACGTGTAGGGCAGCAGTGCCATCTCACGGCTGTTCTTGACTGCCGTGGCGACGTCACGCTGGTGCTGCGTGCAGTTGCCGGTAACGCGGCGGGCACGGATCTTGCCACGGTCGGAAATGAACTTCCGCAGCATGTTCGTGTCCTTGTAGTCCACGTACGCGGTCTTGTCCTTGCAGAACGCGCAGACCTTCTTCTTAGGCTTGCGCACAGGCGGCTTCGCCATTGTGTCTCTCCTGTGAAATCAAGAAGTGGGGGTGCGAGCTGCCCTAGAAGGGCGGCTCGTCCGAGTAGCCACCGCCGGAGCCGCCGGAGCTTCCGCCCCAACCGCCACCGCCGCCGCCCTGCTGCTGGCCGCCGGCCGGCGCACTGGACGCCCAGGGGTCGTCGGAGGGAGCTCCGCCGCCCTGGGGGGCGCCGCCACTGGGGGCTCCGCCCCAGTTGCCACTGCCGCCGCCCTGCTGCTGACCGCCGCCACCGCCGCCGTATCCACCCTGGCCACCGCGACCCGTGGTCTTGGTGACCTTGGCCGTGGCGTTCTTCAGGCTGGGGCCGACTTCCTCGACGTCCAGCTCGTAGACCGTGCGCTTGACACCCTCACGGTCCTCGTACGACCGCTGCTTCAGCCGGCCCTGCACGATGACGCGCATGCCCCGCTGAAGGGACTCGGCGACGTTCTCCGCCGCCTGACGCCAGACCGAGCAGGTCAGGAACAGGCTTTCGCCGTCCTTCCACTCATTGGTCTGCTTGTCGAAGGTGCGGGGAGTGGACGCGACACGGAACTTCGCGACCGCCGCACCCGAGGGGGTGAAGCGCAGCTCGGGGTCGTCGACGAGATTGCCGACGACCGTGATGACGGTCTCGCCTGCCATGGATGAACCTCTCGGCGGGGATTGCTGCTGGGCTGCTGTGCTACTCGGTCCCGATTACCGCTGAACCGAAGTTCAGTGGGTCTCGGGGCGAAGGACCTTGGTCCGGAGAACCGACTCGTTCAGGTTCAGCTGTCGGTCAAGCTCCTTGACGACCGCAGGCTCGGCCTGGAGGTCGATGACCGAGTAGATGCCCTCGGGCTTCTTCTTGATCTCGTAAGCGAGACGACGACGGCCCCAGGTGTCGACCTTCTCGACCTTTCCGTTGCCCTCACGGACGACAGAAAGGAAGTTCTCGATCAGCGGGGAGACAGCGCGCTCCTCGAGATCGGGGTCGAGGATGACCATCACTTCGTAGTGACGCATGTGGAACCCACCTCCTTTGGACTCAGCGGCCACGGTCGTTCCGTGGCAGGAGGGTCGTGATGCGTGCGCACGGCATCTGCAGAGCAGACACCGCGCAGCTGTACAGACTACCTCCTCGACTCCTTCCGGTTGAAATCCGGCACCAGGAGGCCACAATCTGTATGCATCGGGTGTTCTCGGTGCTAAGCCCCCGGCCCCTGCCGGAGGCCGCCCGCAGCACCGCTCTGCTGCAGCCAGGAGGTGCCTCCCATGGCACAGGCAATGCAACGCCAGTCCATCTCGCTCTTCGCGACCGACGGCAAGCCCCATCCGCTCCAGGACACCCTGGTGGCGGTCACCCTGTTCCTCGGCGCCGTGGCGTTCATCACGGCCTTCTTCCACGATCTGCACCTGCTCAGCTCGTGGACCGGGCTGATCGGGATCGTCACCGGGCTCTACGGCCAGTTCATCTCCGCCACGACACGCGAACGCACAGCACTGATCATCGGCCTCGGAGCCTCGGCGATCGGCTTCTTCCTCGGCATGGCACACGGCGGTCTTTTCGGCGGCTGGCTGGGCTGACCGGGTGGCTCCGCGACGGGGCGCCGGCCTCCCACCGGCCCAGGCACGGCCTGTCCCCCAGATGGGTGGCGCCCCCGTCGCAGTAGGCTTCGCGCCATAGCCAGCGAAGCCGCCGAGGAGACGCCCCGCATGAGCCTGTCCCTGAGGACCATCAGCCGAGAGCAGCACCTGGGCTACCTCCAGAGCCTGCCCTCGGCTAGCCACTGCCAGGTCCCGGCGTGGGCCGACGTCAAGAACGAGTGGCGTTCCGAGAACCTCGGATGGTTCGACCAGTCCGGCGAACTCGTCGGCGCCGCACTCGTGTTGTACCGACAGCTGCCCAAGGTGAAGCGGTACCTCGCGTACCTCCCCGAGGGCCCGGTCATCAACTGGTACGCCCCGAACCTCGAAGAGTGGCTCCAGCCGATGCTGGCGCACCTCAAGCAGCAGGGCGCCTTCACCGTGAAGATGGGCCCGCCCGTCGTCATCCGCCGCTGGAACTCGACCGCCATCAAGGCCGGTATCCAGGACCCGGAGGTCAAGCGCCTGCGCGACGTGGAGGCCTCCGTCATCGAGCCCCGCGCCTTCGAAGTCTCCGACAAGCTGCGCCGGATGGGCTGGCAGCAGGCCGAGGACGGCGGCGCCGGCTTCGGCGATGTCCAGCCCCGGTACGTCTTCCAGGTACCCCTGGCCAACCGCTCGCTGGACGACGTCCTCAAGGGCTTCAACCAGCTGTGGCGCCGCAACATCAAGAAGGCCGAGAAGGCCGGCGTCGAGGTCGTCCAGGGCGGCTACGAGGACCTGCCGACCTGGCAGAAGCTGTACGAGGTCACGGCCGAGCGCGACAAGTTCCGCCCGCGCCCGCTCAGCTACTTCCAGCGCCAGTGGACGGCCCTCAACTCCGAGGACCCCAACCGGATGCGGCTGTACATCGCCACGCACGAGGGGGAGCCGCTGGCCGCCGCCACGATGCTCACCGTCGGCCAGCACGTCTGGTACTCGTACGGCGCCTCCGCCAACCACAAGCGCGAGGTCCGTCCCTCGAACGCGATGCAGTGGCGCATGCTGCGCGACTCCTACGCGCTCGGCGCAAGCGTCTACGACCTGCGCGGCATCAGTGACACCCTGGACGAGAACGACCACCTGTTCGGTCTGATCCAGTTCAAGGTCGGCACGGGCGGAGAGGCCGTCGAGTACGTCGGCGAGTGGGACTTCCCGCTCAACAAGCTGCTGCACAAGGCGCTCGACATCTACATGTCGCGTCGCTGACCCCGCTCCATCCACACACACCGCACCGCTGCACCACGCAGCTCATCGAGAGAGGCTCCGGACGGGCATGGCGCTCACGCTCTACGTCGACACCGCGCGCTGGCGTGCGCACCAGAAGCAGATCCAGGACCAGTTCCCGGGGATGATCCCCGTCTGCAAGGGCAACGGCTACGGCTTCGGTCACGAGCGGCTCTGCGAGGAGGCGACCCGGATGGGTGCCGACGTCCTCGCCGTCGGGACGACGTACGAGGCCGCCAGCATCAAGGACTGGTTCGGCGGTGACCTGCTCGTCCTCACCCCGTTCCGGCGCGGTGAGGAGCCGGTGCCGCTGCCGGACCGTGTCATCCGTTCGGTGTCCTCGCTGGACGGGGTGCGCGGCCTGGTCGGCGCCCGAGTGGTCATCGAATGCATGAGCTCGATGCGCCGGCACGGGATCTCCGAGCAGGACCTCGGCCAGCTCCACACGGCGATCGAGGACGTCCGGCTGGAGGGCTTCGCCCTGCACCTGCCGCTGGACCGCCCCGACGGCTCCGACGCCGTCGAGGAGGTCATCGGCTGGATGGACCGGCTGCGGGCGGCCCGGCTCCCGCTGCACACGATGTTCGTCAGCCACCTGAAGGCCTCCGATCTGGAGCGGCTGCAGCAGCAGTTCCCGCAGACGCGCTTCCGGGCCCGCATCGGCACCCGGCTGTGGCTGGGCGACCACGAGGCGACCGAGTACCGCGGCGCGGTGCTCGACGTCACCCGCGTCGCCAAGGGCGACCGGTTCGGCTACCGGCAGCAGAAGGCCGCCTCCGACGGCTGGCTGGTCGTCGTCGCAGGCGGTACCTCCCACGGAGTCGGCCTGGAGGCCCCCAAGGCCCTGCACGGGGTGATGCCGCGCGCCAAGGGCGTCGCCCGGGCCGGACTCGCCACCGTCAACCGGAACCTGTCGCCGTTCGTGTGGGCGGGCAAGCAGCGCTGGTTCGCCGAGCCGCCGCACATGCAGGTGTCCATCCTGTTCGTGCCGTCGGACTCTCCCGAGCCGAAGGTCGGCGACGAGCTGGTGGCGCACCTGCGCCACACCACCACGCAGTTCGACCGGGTGCTCGACGCCTGAGTCACTCCCCGGGGCGCGCGCCCCACTCCACCCGCTGTCCCTCCGAAGGCGCCGCGTCCTGCGGCGCCTTCGGCGTACGCGGGAGTGCGAAGACGTCCTCGGCGCCGTCCAGGACGCCCCCGGAGGGGTCGTCCGAGCCGTCGCGCCGCACCACGTCCCGCTCGGGCAGCAGGATGTCGCGCACGACCACCGCGCACAGGTAGAGCGTGCACAGCAGGTGGGCCGCGATGGCCAGCTGGTAGCCCTCCAGGGGCAGGCCCTGGTGCTTGTCGCCGCTGGTCGTGTAGGCGAGGTAGAACCAGATCCCCAGGAAGTAGACGACCTCGCCGGCCTGCCAGATCAGGAAGTCCCGCCAGCGCGGCCGGGCCAGCGCGGCGAGCGGGATGAGCCAGAGCACGTACTGGGGCGAGTAGACCTTGTTGACCAGGATGAAGGCCGCCACCAGCAGGAAGGCCAGCTGCGCGAAGCGGGGGCGCCGGGGCGCCGTGAGCGTGAGCAGCCCGATGCCCGCGCACAGCAGCAGCGTCAGGCCCGTCGCATAGGTGTTGGCCCCTTCGAGGGGGTTCCCGGAGCGCTGGGAGATCAGCAGCCATACCGACCCGAAGTCGATGGGCCGCTCCTGGCTGAAGGTGTAGAACTTCTGCCAGCCCTCCCAGGCGAAGAGCATCACGGGCAGGTTCACCGCGAGCCAGGCGACCAGGGCGCCGCCGACCGCCTCGCCGAACGCCCGCCACTTCCCGGCGCGCCAGCAGAGCACGAACACGGCCCCGAGCAGCAGGACGGGATAGAGCTTGGCAGCGGTGGCCAGGCCGATCAGGACACCGAAGGACCGCGCACCGCCCCGCGACCACATGAGCATCGCGGCGGCGGTCAGGGCGATGGCCAGGAGGTCCCAGTTGATGGTCGCGGTGAGGGCGAAGGCGGGCGCGAGGGCGAAGAGCAGCGCGTCCCACGGCCGCCTGCGGTGGGTGCGGGCCACGCACACCGCGATCACGGCAGCGCAGACCATCAGCATGCCCGCGTTGACCATCCAGTACATCTGCTCCCGGTGCTGCATGGAGCCGCTGCCGGGGGTCATCCACGAGGCGATCTCCATGAAGAGCCCGGTGAGCACCGGGTACTCCAGGAACTGCATGTCGCCGGGGATCCGGTCGAAGTACGGGGTGAGGCCGTCGGCGAAGCCGCGTACGACGTAGAGGTGCGGGATGTCCGAGTAGCAGGCGTGCGTGTACTGGGAGCCGGCCCCGCGGAACCACGCCCAGTCGTAGCAGGGCAGCTTCTGCACCATGCCGAGCGCGAACATCCCCAGGGCGACGAGCACGACCACCCGCACCGGGGTCAGCCAGTGGCCGCCCAGCCGGGCGTAACGGCCCAGCGGGCCGCCGATGAACTCGCTCCCCGCGGCGGCCACCTCGTCCTGCTGGGTGGGCAGTACGGGGCTGTCCTCGTGCACCTTCGTCATGCGCACATCCTGCCGTACGGCGCAACCCTCGCCCATGACACGGGGGTACACGGGAGAGAGGGCCGCCGCACCGGGTGCGACGGCCCTCTCCGGCCGTGTCATGGGGCGACGGTCAGCCGCCCGTGGAGCCCCCTATCGGGAAGTCTCCGGTACCGCCGCTCGGCCTGTCACGCGACTTGCTGGGCGAGGGCGAGGGCGACCGGGACGAACTGGCGCTGGGGCTCGGCTCACAGATGGCCCACGGCTTGCAGGTCGGCGGCTTGCCGTGGCTGCGCGAAGGGCTCGGGCTGGGAGACGGGGACGGCGAGTTCGACGGGGACGGCGAGGGCGAGGGCGAGGGGGACGGCGAGGGGGTGGGCGAGGGAGCGCCGGAGGCGTCCGCGACGACACCGAGTTCCTCGGGCTCCGGGAAGTCCGACTTCGGGACGCCGTTCAGCGCCTCCTTCATGTACTTCGTCCAGATCTCGGCCGGGATGTCACCACCGTGGAGGGAGGGGATGCCCGCCACGCCCCTCATCGAGATCAGTTCCTTCTTCTTCGCACTCGGGTCCGAGCGGAACAGGGCCACGGAGGTGGACAGCTCGGGGGTGTAGCCGACGAACCAGGCCGACATGTTCTTGTCGGTGGTACCGGTCTTGCCCGCGGCGGGCCGGCCGAGCTTCTTGGCCTTCGTACCGGTGCCCTTCTCGACGACGTTGCGCAGGACCTTGGTGATGTTGTCCGCGATGGAGTTGTCCATGGCCCGCTCCGCCTTGGGCGGCTCGAAGCCGGGGACGTCGTGGCCGTTCTTCTTGACGCTGCGCACCGAGTACGGATCGTGGTGGGTGCCGGAGGCGGCGAAGGTGGCGTACGAGTCGGCCATCCGGATGGCGCTGGGGGTCGAGGTGCCGAGCGCGAAGGAGGCGTTGTCGTTCGGGTCGAAGGACTCCGGGAGGATGCCGGTGGCCTTGGCCACGTCCTTCACCTTGTTGTGGCCGACGTCGAAGACGAGCTGGGCGAAGGGCACGTTGATGGAGTCTTCCATCGCCTTGTTCAAGGTCACGTAGCCGTAATCGGTCGGGCTCTCGTTCTTCTGCCGGAACGGCTTGCCGGAGCCGTCGCGCAGCGGCTGGCCCGCACGGTTGTTGATCACCGTGAGGTCGCTGGCCATGTACTTGCTGTCGGCCGAGATCCCCTCGCCCTTCGAGTTCTGGGTGCCGTACTGCATGGCCGCCGCCAGCACGAACGGCTTCCAGGTCGAGCCGACCTGGACGCCGGAGGTGTTGGCGTTGTTGTTGAAGTGCTTCTTGTCGATGCCGGGGCCGCCGTACAGGGCCACGAGGGCGCCGGTCTTCACGTCGACGGAGGCCGCGCCGAACTGTACGAAGGTGTCGGTGTCGGGCCGCGCCTTCTCGTCGAGCATCCCGTCGCGGGTGCCCTCGACGGCCTTGACCATCGCCTCCACCTTCTTCTTGTCGAAGGTGGTGTAGATCCGGTAGCCGCCCTTGGCCAGGTCCTCGACCTTGATGCCGTTCTTCTTCAGCATGTACAGCTTGGCCGTCTCGACCAGGTAGCCGATCTGGCCGGACATGCCGGCGGCCTCGGCGGATTCGATCAGAGCGGGGAATTCCTTGTACTTGTCCCGCTCGGCCTGCTGCATGCGCCCGACCTTGACCTCGCGGTCCAGCACCCAGGCCCAGCGCTCCTCGGCCCGCGCCCGGTTCGCCTCGGGCGTCGCCGCGGAGCCGATGCCGCCGTCGGGGTTGTAGAGGTTCGGGCCCTTGAGCAAGGCGGCGAGGAAGGCGCTCTCGGAGGGGGTCAGCTTGTCGCAGTCCTTGCCGAAGTACGCGCGCGAGGCCGCCTGGATCCCGTAGGCGTCACGGCCGTAGTAGGCCGTGTTCAGGTAGCCGGCGAGGATCTTGTTCTTCTCCTCGCTCACACCCAGCTTTATCGAGATGAAGAGCTCGGTGACCTTTCGCTTGAGCGTCTGGTCGGAGTCCAGGTACGTGTTCTTCACGTACTGCTGGGTGATCGTCGAGCCGCCCTGGGTGGATCCGCCCTTGGCCATGTTCCACACGGCGCGGGCGATGCCCATCGGGTCGACGCCCTTGTCCGACTCGAAGGACTCGTTCTCCGCCGCGATCACGGCGTTCTGCATCGACAGGGGGATCTTCTCGATGGGGACGATCTGACGGTTCATGGAGCCGCCGGTCGCGACCATCTGGGTGTCGTCGGACCAGTAGAAGACGTTGTTCTGCGCATCGGCCATCTTGTTCGCGTCGGGCGTGTTCACCATGGCGATGCCGATGCCGGCGCCTGCCGTGATGATCGCGCAGAAGCCCAGGGCCGTGCCGCTGACGAGCTTCCAGGACGGGACGAAGCGCTTCCAGCCGGCCTTTTCCCCGCGCGGGTAGTTGATGAACCGCTTGGGGCGGCCGGCGGCCGCTGCTCCAGCGGCGCTTCTGCCCCGTCCCGCCGAGCCGCGGCCGGCGGATCTCCGGGCGTCCGAACGGCTGCCGTGACCCGGCTCCTGGGAATACGGCCCGCTGGGTGACGCGGTGGGGACGTCACGCCCGGAACCGGCGCCCCTGGCGGGGCGCTGCTGGGCAGCCCTGCGGGCGGCGGCGCGGCCACCGCTCTGGGGCTGTTGCGGTTTGCGGCGGTGCTCGCTCATCGAACGACTACTCCTCGGGCAGGCGAGTGGCCTGGAAGCGGCAGGTGAGTTCCGGTCCCCCCGGTGTCATGGCGCACAGACTACGCACGCCCAAAAGCTAATCAGTGCCGAAGTTCACCCCAAATCAGGCAACTTGCCTCACGCAAATCAGTGATGTGACGCCGGTCACCGTGTCGGCACTTGTAGCGGGCGGCCACCCGTTCTATCGTCTGGATGTATCGAGTCGATACATCAGCTCGACATAAAGACTCCGAGGCGGGGAAAGGGCAGGCGGATGAGCAGGCGCTCAGGCATCCTCGAGTTCGCTGTTCTCGGCCTGCTTCGCGAATCCCCCATGCACGGTTACGAGCTGCGCAAGCGGCTCAACACCTCGCTGGGGGTGTTCAGAGCGTTCAGCTACGGGACGCTCTACCCCTGCCTCAAGACGCTCGTCACCAACGGCTGGTTGATCGAAGAACCGGGCAATGCCCCGGAAGACGCTCTCGCCGCTTCACTCGCAGGGCGCCGCGCCAAGATCGTCTACCGGTTGACGGCAGCAGGTAAGGAGCACTTCGAGGAGCTCCTCTCCCACACGGGCCCCGATGCCTGGGAGGACGAGTCCTTCGCCGCCCGCTTCGCCTTTTTCGGTCAGACCGAACGAGACGTACGCATGCGGGTACTGGAAGGCCGTCGCAGCCGCCTTGAGGAGCGCCTGGAGAAGATGAGCGCCGCGCTGGCTCGCACACGCGAGCGGCTCGACGATTACACGCTCGAGCTGCAACGCCACGGCATGGAATCCGTGGAGCGCGAAGTGCGCTGGCTGAACGAGCTCATCGAGAGTGAGAGGGCGGGACGGGATCAGAGACGACCCGGTCCGTCCGACGAAACTGAAAAGTGAGGTCTGCATCTCGCAGGCCTCGTCCGAGAACAAACAGGGAGCAACCGGAATGGGTTCGGTTCGCGTAGCCATCGTCGGCGTAGGCAACTGCGCCGCCTCGCTGGTGCAGGGCGTCGAGTACTACAAGGACGCCGACCCGGCGGCCAAGGTCCCCGGTCTGATGCACGTCCAGTTCGGCGACTACCACGTGCGCGACATCGAGTTCGTCGCCGCGTTCGACGTCGACGCGAAGAAGGTCGGCCTCGACCTTTCGGACGCCATCGGCGCCAGCGAGAACAACACCATCAAGATCTGTGACGTCCCGAGCGCGGGTGTGACCGTCCAGCGCGGCCACACCCTGGACGGTCTGGGCAAGTACTACCGCGAGACGATCGAGGAGTCGACCGAGACCCCGGTCGACATCGTCCAGACCCTCAAGGACCGTCAGGTCGACGTCCTGATCTGCTACCTGCCGGTCGGTTCCGAGGCTGCGGCGAAGTTCTACGCCCAGTGCGCCATCGACGCCAAGGTCGCCTTCGTCAACGCCCTCCCGGTCTTCATCGCCGGCACCAAGGAGTGGGCCGACAAGTTCACCGAGGCCGGTGTCCCGATCGTCGGCGACGACATCAAGTCGCAGGTCGGCGCCACCATCACGCACCGCGTGATGGCGAAGCTGTTCGAGGACCGCGGTGTCCGTCTTGAGCGCACCATGCAGCTCAACGTCGGCGGCAACATGGACTTCAAGAACATGCTGGAGCGCGACCGCCTCGAGTCGAAGAAGATCTCCAAGACTCAGGCCGTCACCTCGCAGATCCCCGACCGCGAGCTCGGCGAGAAGAACGTCCACATCGGCCCGTCCGACTACGTCGCGTGGCTCGACGACCGCAAGTGGGCCTACGTCCGCCTCGAAGGCCGCGCCTTCGGTGACGTTCCGCTGAACCTCGAGTACAAGCTCGAGGTGTGGGACTCCCCGAACTCGGCCGGTGTCATCATCGACGCCCTGCGCGCCGCGAAGATCGCCAAGGACCGCGGTATCGGTGGCCCGATCCTGTCGGCTTCGAGCTACTTCATGAAGTCCCCGCCGGTGCAGTACTTCGACGACGAGGCCTACGCGAACGTCGAGAAGTTCATCAAGGGCGAGGTCGAGCGCTAGTCGGAACCCGGCGTCCTCAAGGACACCTGGACTTCGGCTGTTCTTCCGCGGAGGGTCCCCGGGCAATGTGCCCGGGGACCCTCCGCGTATGTGACCCTGTCCCTCATGGCTGTCGTACGTGATCTGCGCGTACTCCTGCGTCTGCGGGACTTCCGCAACCTTCTCGCCGTACGGCTGCTCTCCCAGGCCGCCGACGGGGTCTACCAGGTCGCACTGGCCGCCTATGTCGTCTTCTCCCCGGAGAAGCAGGCCTCGGCCGCGGCCATCGCCTCGGCCATGGCGGTCCTCCTGCTGCCGTATTCGGTGATCGGCCCCTTCGCGGGAGTCCTGCTGGACCGCTGGCGCCGCCGCCAGGTGTTCCTCTACGGCAACCTGCTGCGGGCCTTCCTCGCCTGCGTCACCGGCATGCTGATCGTCGCGCACGTCCCCGACTGGCTCTTCTACGCCTCGGCCCTGTCCGTGACCGCGGTCAACCGCTTCGTACTGGCCGGGCTGGCCGCTTCCCTGCCACGGGTCGTCGCACCCGGTCAGCTGGTCACCGCCAACGCCCTCTCACCCACCGCGGGCACGCTCGCCGCCGTCGCCGGCGGGGGCCTGGCCTTCCTCGTCCGCGTGCTGGCCGACGACTCCGACGCCCTGGTGGTCCTCCTGGGAGCCGGCCTCTACCTGTGCGCGGCCCTGGTCTCCCTGCGCCTGGCCCTGAACCTCCTCGGCCCCGACCACCTTCCCGGCCGGATCAACCCGACGGTCCGCCAGGGGGTCGCCCTCACCGTGCGCGGCCTGGCCGAGGGTCTGCGGCACCTGTCCTCCCGGCGCGAGGCGGCCCGGGCGCTCACCGCCATGACCGTCATGCGGTTCTGCTACGGGGCCCTGTTCGTGACGCTGCTCATGCTCTGCCGCTATGCCTGGTCCGACAACGAGGCGGACGGGCTGGCCCTACTGGGGGTCACGGTCGGCGTGTCCGGGGCCGGGTTCTTCGCAGCCGCCGTCATCACTCCGTGGATGGTGGGCCGGCTGGGCCCCCTCGGCTCCATCACCCTGTGCGCCGCGAGCGCCGCGGTGCTCGTGCCCGCGCTCGGCCTGTTCTTCGCGCCCGGACCGATGCTGGCGGCCGCTTTCGTGCTGGGCCTGGCCACCCAGGGGGCCAAGATCTCCACCGACACCGTCGTGCAGTCCCAGGTGGACGACGCCTTTCGCGGCCGCGTCTTCTCGGTCTACGACGTGCTCTTCAACGCGGCCTTCGTCGGCGCCGCCGGGGTGGCCGCTCTCGTGCTCCCCCTCGACGGGCGCTCCGTCCCCTTGATCCTGGGGGTGGCGATGCTCTACGGCGCTACCGCGGCACTCCTCATGCGGCAGGGCGATGTTTCACGTGAAACATCGCCCTGCACCCAGCCCCAACCCCCCC